>PWXL01000048.1 GCA_003561145.1 Candidatus Atribacteria bacterium | reverse complement strand
TTTGGTTATTTCTCTCTTTGGTATACAATACAGGCGGAGGTGGTTGCATGGCTCGCAAACTTTTAATAGTAAAAATTGAAGCTCGTTCTCACCAGGCGCCAAAAGTACAGGAGACCCTGACTCGTCATGGATGTGCGATTCGAATTCGGCTCGGGCTGCATGAAGCATCTACCGAATTTTGTGCCGAAGACGGATTGGTTATCCTGGAGCTTTTGGATGATGTACAGGAGATACAAAACCTTCAACAAGACCTGGAAGCCTTAGATAAGGTCACCACTCACTACCTGGAAGTGTAGAGCCTCATACGTTTGCAGGCCTTTACAGGGTAACTGCAAAGATGTGTTCACTCTTCCGGTGCAACATAACAGCCACGCATAGAGGGGAGGATTAATCGATCCTCCCCATTTCTTCTCCTGTGGGCCCCACCCGTAAAATGCCTGGAACCACAGTATGCACATCGTCCTTCAACACTTTTGGAATAGCGAGTTGGGCCCACCCCTCGAGGATCTCCAGCCGTCTCAACCGGCCCAATCCTATACAAACCCCCCGAGTGTCCCACAAACCGCACAACAGACCATTGTAGGCATACTGCTTCTTTTCACCGCTTAACATGGCAAGAAAAGATTGTGAAGATACGTTCCCCTCAATCCACGGGGAGAGATCGGGAGGGCGGGAGGAAAACCTGTGCAAATCTATTCGCTGGAACCTGACTCTGCTGAAGTATGTTTGAAAGAGTGCTTCACGATGTGCTTTTCTCTGCTGCGGTGTCTTCACCGGAACCCCGGAACATGGGGGTATCATAAGTACAGATGAGGCAGCTTTTTCCTGCAGGAAGCATAACTCCCTTTGCTCTCCAAGCGCGATGATGAGGTCCACTTTTCCCCATTCTGCTTGAAGTATTTTCATTCGTTCAGCTTCAGCACATCCGAAATATCCGCATGTATCAACCAACACCACTCGGCCGTACTTTTTCCCTAGCTGGATAAGATGAGCAGTGTACCATGCCGCCGGTTCGATTTTCCCGGCTGGAGTCGTATCACCAAGAAAATGTAATGCTGGAGGGTCAAAAAGGATAGCAGTGTGAGTATGCATGCCTGGAGGCAGATATCCCATGGTTGTCGGAGGACCGATCCTGGATTGCCCCAGGTCTGCGTCAACCAGGCTCACTGTCCGTCCGCGCCTTTTGAAAGCATCCAGCAGGCACTGCATAAGGGTGGTTTTCCCACTGTCCGTCTTTCCCACGAGTAAAATGGTTCCTTCAAAAAAACCTGTTGTTTCAATGAGGGTATTGCAAAAAGAGGAAAATTCATGATTCATCACAGTTGAAAGCCAGCTCCCCCGCTCATCCTCGGGGTGCTTCTGCCCCCTCCCACGTAAAAAAAACGATCATTCTCTAATGCTGAAAAAGATGAGTTGCAGGCACGATTGTGTATCCTGCATCCTGCAATCGAATGATAATCGCCGGTAACGCTTTCGCTGTTTGGGGAAGGCTGTGCAAGAGAATAACCGACCCCGGGCGGACCTGGTTTACCACGTTGTTCACTATCTGAATCTCTTTTTCCCGCAAATCCCAGTCACGGGAATCTACATCCCACAACAGTATGCCGTACCCAAGGTTCCCACAGGCTTTTTTTATGCGTTCATTGATCAATCCACCGGGCGGACGGAAATACACAGGCACTTTTCCCACTGTCTCAACTATCGCTCTTTCCGCTTTCCGGATATCCTCCTCCAATTCTTCCAGGGAAGTGTTATTCGTGTAGTCATGAAAGTAAGAATGATTTCCTATCTCATGTCCCGCCTGTACGATACGCCTCGCAATTTCCGGATAGCGTGTTACATGAGATCCTATAAGAAAAAAAGTGGCCCGCACCCGGTACCGTCCAAGTACCGCGAGAATATCATCGGTATACCGGTTGGGTGCGTCATCTATCGTGAAGGCAACCACCCGGCGGGAACGAGCCTGATTCCATAACAGGCGGGTACTGTTATACCCGTATATTATGCTCTCCTCGACAATTAACCCTTCAGCCGAGAAGGTAAAGCTTAGCAGGGCAAAAAGAATAATCCCAAGTTGTATCGTAGGCCAAGAGTACCTGTATTTCACTTTTTCAAGGCACTTTGCAAGGTATTTTCTATAGAGTTCCTGGGAACATACCCCACGATCCTGTCTACTTCCTTGCCCTGGTGAAACACAATCATGGTAGGTATGGCATGTATACCATAACGGCCTGCTATGTCGGAAATCTCATCGGTATTCAACTTGCAGACATTCACCTTACCCTTCCACTCTTGAGCTATTTCTTCGAGTACCGGTGCCATCATCCGGCAGGGCATACACCAGGGAGCCCAAAAGTCTACCAGTACAGGAACATCAGCTTGTAGAACTTCTTTGTCAAAGGTTTCCTTCGTCAGCTGTTGAATGTGTTCTGTCATGTCCTTTCACTCCTCTTTTTGAATCCTCCGATTTTCCGTTCCTTGCCGGTATAGAGCCTGTATATATTTTCCTTGTGCCTCCAAAACACTAAAGCGGCGGCAAGTATTCCCCACCAGATGTAGTGTGGGGGATGTCCGAGCAAAAATAAAAACACCGGAAGAGCAGCCGCGGCGGTGAGCGAACCAAGTGATGAATATCGAAAAAACGCTACCATGCCGAACCAGCTGAGAAAACATAGTATCCCGACCTGCCAGGACAATGCAAAGACAATACCGAAAGTTGTAGCCACACCTTTTCCGCCCTTGAACCGTAAAAACACAGACCAGTTATGACCCGCAATTATGGCAAAAATCGCTATAAACCACAAAAAAGAAGAGGAAACAGCCTGGTTGGCCAGGTAAACGCCTCCAAGGCCCTTCAGCGCGTCCGCCACCCCTGAAGAGACGGCTGCGAGAGGTCCGGCCACGCGCGCCACATTTGTAGCCCCAATATTTCCACTCCCATATTGACGAATATCCACACCTCGCATGAACCAACCTATCAAAACACCAAAAGGTATGGACCCAAACAAATAGTTCAATGGAACCATCCACCAGCCTTCCATGATCTCAAGCCTCCACAGAAGAGAAAACCAGGGTTCCGTTGTGCCCCCCAAAGCCAAAAGAATTGGACAGGGCGTTTTTTACCGGTTTTTCGACAGCCCGGTTGGGTGCATAATTGAGGTCACATTCCGGATCCGGTTCTTCCAGGTTTATGGTGGGAGGAATGACCCCGTGATAAATGGCAAAAACCGTCGCTGCTGCTTCCAGCGCTCCTGCCGCTCCCAACAGATGACCGGTCATTGATTTCGTTGCGCTCACAATTACATGATAGGCGTGTTCCCCGAAAGAACGCTTGATAGCCAGGGTCTCCATTTTATCATTCAGTGGAGTGGACGTACCATGAGCGTTAATGTAGTCCACCTCCTTGTGCCGCAAGCCGGCGTCTCTTAAAGCAAGATCCATAGCCCTGGATGCCCCTCTCCCCTCCGGATCAGGAGCCGTGATATGGTATGCATCACAGGTAGAGGCGTACCCACTCAACTCCGCGTATATCCTGGCTCCCCGCTGCACGGCGCTGTCTCGGTCCTCCAATATAAGGGCCGCCGCACCTTCTGCCATGACAAAACCGTCCCGGCCGGCATCGAACGGGCGTGAAGATTTTGCCGGTTCACTGTTCCGTGTTGAAAGTGCTTTCATCGCGCAGAATCCTCCCAGGGCCAAAGGAGTAATCGATGCTTCAGATCCAACTGCTACCATAAGATCCGCCTCTCCGCGCTGGATAATCCGGAAAGCCTCACCCAAAGCATGTGTAGACGCCTCACAAGCGGTTGAAACACAGTTGTTAGGCCCTCGAAGATTCAGATGCAGCGCAACGTTTGCCGCCCCCATGTTCACAATCATCATGGGTATAAAAAAAGGGCTGATCTTTTGGTGTCCTTTCTCAAGTAAAACCTTGTGTTGCTCCTCAAATGTGGTTATACCGCCGATTCCGGAACCGAGAATAACCCCGGCCATATCCCGGTCTATGGTGTCCAAATCAATCCCTGCATCCTCGATTCCCAAAAGGGAAGCACAAACAGCGAACTGAGAAAATCTGTCCATTCGCCGTGCTTCTTTGCGAGTAATGAACTGCTCCGGTTGAAAGCTTTTCACTTCGCCCACAACCTGACTCTCAAAAGGAGAGGGATCAAAGCTGCGAACCCGGTCAATACCAGATACACCACGTCTGAGTGTATCCCAGAACTCATGGTTCCCTATACCCACCGGACTTATTACCCCCACACCGGTCACAACCACTTTTCTATCCAAACTCCAGACCTCCTTTTCCTACCAGCGGATAAGCGCCGAGCCCCAGGTCAGACCCGCTCCAAAACCTACCAGCAACACCAGGTCACCTGCATGAATCCGGTTCTCTTCCCATGCTTCATTCAGGGCAATGGGAATGGAGGCAGACGAAGTATTGCCATACTTATGGACGTTCACGAATATACGTTCAGGAGCTATGCCAAGCCTCCTGGCAGCCGAATGTATGATCCGAATGTTGGCCTGATGAGGAATAAACAAATCCACTTCCTCGACAGAAAAAGAAGTTCTGCTTAAAACTTCACGGGAAGCTTCTTCCATTATCTTCACTGCGAAACGAAAAACTTCATTGCCGCTCATCTTGATGTAATGCAAGCGCCTTGCTACACTTTCAGCAGTGGAGGGAATCCTCGATCCTCCCGCAGGGAGTTCCAAGAGAGACCCACCGCTGCCATCAGCTCCCAGGTAAGTTGCCAGAACACCCGGTTCCTCAGTCTTGCCCAGTACCGCAGCTCCTGCTCCATCGCCGAACAAGACACAAGTTGACCGGTCCTGCCAATCCACGATGCGGGAGAGTGTTTCTACGCCCACTATCAAGGCTTTCTCTCCACCACCTCCCCGCAGATACTTTTCGGCCACCGAAAGAGCGTACACAAAACCTGTACATCCAGCTTCCAGGTCAAAGCAGGCTGCCCTGGTGGCCCCCAGGTGATCTTGGAGAAGGCAGGCCGTTGCGGGAAAAGGCATTTCAGGAGTTACTGTTGCCACTATAATCACATCAAGATCTGACGGCAAAACAGCAGCCCGGTTGAGGGCTACCCGTGCCGACTGAAGCGCAAGCGTAGCGGCTGACTCATGTGGTGCTACTATCCTGCGCTCTTTTATACCCGTCCGGGCAGTTATCCACTCATCGGATGTTTCCACGATTTTTTCAAGATCCAGGTTGGTGAGGCGTCCCGCCGGTATTCCCGACCCGGTACCCAGGACTTTTACCCGGCGATCGCTCAACCCCCTTCCCCCTTTTGCTCAATGAGGGAGAATCCAATTTCTCCCTCGGCTACAACCTGTTCATCAACCTTGGCAATACCCCTAATCTTCCCCATTCGTTTGCGCATACGTATGAGTGTTACCTCTATGACCATTGTATCCCCGGGAACAACCGGCCGCCTGAACTTGACATTCCTCAGGGAGGTGAAATAAGGAATACAATTACGATAATCCGTCAGATTCATCATCATTGTCGCTCCAACCTGGGCCATGCTTTCTAATACCAAAACACCGGGCATAACAGGACGTTCAGGAAAATGACCCTGAAAAAACCATTCGTTCATGGTAACATTTTTTATCCCCACCGCCCTGTCATCCTCGATGGTAAGTACCTTATCGATAAGTAAAAAGGGATACCGGTGAGGCAGTATTGTATGAATGGCACGTATGTCTAAATCCATAGTTTCTGTAACCTCCTGCTGTTACCGCCTCCAAAGTGTTTTCCTGGAGAACTCGATAGCGGTGGGGGAATAATATATATTGTATATCTTTATACACTTTCAGGGAGAAAGTCCCGGAACAACAGCAAAGACCACAATCTTTTTGAAACTCATCGATTTCTTTACTACTGTAACCAATCCCCGGGAAATTGACAAGGGCACAGGTTCTTTAGTAGTATGGGAAAATAAATTATGATCGAAGGTGGTTTGAAAACTTATGATGATGCGCAGCATCAGGAAAAATCTACAGTTTGTCCTCATTATCGTGGTGGCGGCCTTCGCGGTTACCATTTACTATGGATATGGAGCCCGGCAGCCCATGGGACCGGGACAGGCAGAAGCGGCAGCAGTTGTGAATGATACCGCTATAACCTTCAATGAACTGAATGCCGCCTTCAGTAATATGGCCTCCCAGTACGATCCTGCTGTGATGCAGGAAATGGATGAAAGCACTCTTCTGTTTTTCCGCCGTATGGTATTGGAAAACCTCATCAACAATGAGCTTTTATATCAGGAAGCTCAATCCCGCAGGATTCGGGTGCCAGACGCAGAAGTCAATCAGCAGGTTGACCGTTTTAGAGAAAGCTTCCCTTCTTCAGAGGACTGGAACCGGTTCTTACGCTTTCAAGGCATATCGTTGCGTGATGTCCGGGAAGCTTTTCGCAGGCAACTGATGATCGAATATTTAGTGAATTCACTTGCGGAAGATATCGTGATACCCGATGAGGAAATCGAAAATTACTACCAAGACAACCAGGAAATTATCGAAAGACCTTTTGAAGAGGTTGAAAAACAAATCCGGGAATTTTTACAGCAGGAGCGACAACAAAACCGGCTCGAACGGTTGCTGGCGGAATTACGTGAAAACAGTGAAGTGATCATCTCTGAGGCCTTAACCCCTGAAACAGCGGTAAGCGTGGAGAATGGCATAGGTGACGTGCTTATAGAGGAGGACCTGGTAGGTATTCCGGAACCGGATGAAGTGTTGGAAGATGAAACTGAGACAGTGGTTCCCGGCCATGACACAGAAACCGAACAGGAATTCCAACCCGACCTTGATATGGAATTGGAGGAAAACCTGGAGTTGAATCTTCCAATTGAAGAGTAAGATATCCGGCAACAGATACAGATTTTTTCAGACATCATTCTGCAAACGTGAATGCA
>PWXL01000062.1 GCA_003561145.1 Candidatus Atribacteria bacterium | reverse complement strand
AGTATACACACAATATATTGTGTTTATACTAAACTTATACCCATATATAGTGGGTGAACGCCATGAATTGTCCGACTTGTAATGAGCTTGATACACGGGTTATTGACTCACGGGTGGTTGAGGGAGGAACAGGAGTGCGGCGCAGGCGGGAGTGCCCTTCCTGCCGGAAGCGCTTCACCACCTTCGAACGCTACGAGAGAGAACCGCTCCTGGTGGTGAAAAAAAACGGACAGCGTGAACTTTTCGACAGGGGGAAGATTCTTTCCGGCTTACTCAAGGCCGTGGAAAAACGGCCCATTTCCATAGAGAAGCTTGAAGATATTACCGGAGAAATCGAAAAGAGCATACGCGAGGAAGGATATGATGAAGTTCCTTCGACCCGCATCGGGGAATTGGTCATGGAAAGGCTCAAGGCGTTGGACCAGGTGGCTTACGTCCGTTTCGCGTCGGTATACCGTGAATTTCGTGATGTCGACCAGTTCATGGATATTTTGTCTACACTGAAAAAACCGCGATAAAAATATATTGGGGAGGGTGTGTAGTGAAAGAACGCAGTAAAATTATGGCTCCACGTGAGGTCAAAAAACGTGACGGAAGAGTGGTCCCCTTTGACCGAAAAAGGATCGAAAAAGCCATCTATAAAGCTTTCCAGGCGGTTGGAGAAGATTCAGAAGTCGTTCCCGAAGAACTCAGCCACCTCATCACGGCGAGATTATTCGAACGGTATGGCAGCGGATCATTGTTCGAAACCCCTGCTACTGTCGATATAGAAACCATCCAGGACACCGTCGAGGAAATATTGATCGAAAACGGCTTCTCCAAGGCAGCCAAGGCGTATATCATTTACCGACGTAAAAGGCAGGAAGCACGTGAAGCCCTCAAAGCTGCCGTGGATGTGGAAAAAATCGTGCAGGAATACCTCGTCAAAACCGATTGGAGAACACAAGAAAACTCAAATACCACCTATTCTTACCCCGGTTTGGTTCTTCACGTAGCGGGTTCGGTCATGGCCCATTACACGTTAAACCGCATCTATCCTGACGAAGTGCGGGATGCCCATGTAAACGCCGATCTTCATATTCACGACCTTTCCTACGGGATAACCGCCTATTGTGCCGGCTGGTCTATTGAAGAGCTCATCAGGGAAGGATTCGGAGGGGTAAAAGACAAGGTGGCCGCCGGGCCGGCCAAACACCTTTCAGCCCTGACCGGGCAGATGGTCAACTTCCTGGGTACCATGCAAATGGAATTTGCAGGAGCACAGGCTTTTAACTCTGTTGATACCTACCTTGCGCCCTTTGTTCGGTTCGACCGCTTGAATTACCGCATGGTGAAACAGCTTATCCAGCAGATGGTGTTCGCCATGAATGTCCCTTCACGCTGGGGAAGCCAGGCACCCTTCATCAACTTCTCTTTCGACTGGATTGTCCCGGAGGACTTGAAAAACCGCCCTGTTCTCATCGGAGGAAAAGAGCGTATTGACCTGGGAACCTACGGCGATTACCAGGAAGAAATGGATATGATCAACCGGTCTTTTATCGAAGTCATGCTGGAAGGAGACAATGCCGGGCGGGTTTTCTCTTTCCCCATTCCAACCTATAACATCACTGCTGATTTCCCCTGGGAATCGGACAACGCGAAAATATTATGGGAACTCACCGCAAAGTACGGTGTCCCCTATTTCCAAAACTTCATATCCAGCTCCATGAAACCAGGCGATGTGAGATCCATGTGCTGCCGCCTGCAGCTTGATCTGCGTACCCTGCGTACCCGTGGTGGAGGCCTCTTTGGTTCAGCGGACAAGACCGGCTCCATCGGGGTGGTTACTGTGAATCTTCCCCGTATCGCCTATCTCAGTAAAAATGAAGAGGAGTTTTTTCCCCGCCTCCGGCGAATGATGGATATCGCCCGTACCTCACTCGAAATCAAACGCAAGGTTGCGGAAAGAAACATGAAAAACGGATTACTCCCCTATACCCGCCGCTACCTCGGCACCTTCCGCAATCACTTTTCCACTATCGGCCTGGTGGGTATGAACGAAGCATGCCTGAACTTCCTGGGAGTGGACATCACAGATCCTAAGGGGAAGGATTTTGCAGTGAAAGTCCTTCATTTCATGAGAAACAGGCTCGCTGACTACCAGGAGGAAACGGGTAACCTGTATAACCTTGAAGCAACTCCGGCCGAGGGAACCAGTTACCGCCTGGCCAAGCATGACCGCTCCCGTTTCCCGGATATACTTTCATCCGGGGAGGAAGTACCCTTTTACACCAACAGTTCCTATCTCCCGGTGAACTATACTGATGACCCGTATTCGGCTTTGGAACACCAAAAAGATCTGCAAATCCTTTATACGGGGGGAACGGTATTTCATGCTTACCTCTCAGAAACTCCCCATCCGGAAAGCGCAAGCTTGTTTATACGCCGTACTTTTGAACACTTTAACCTCCCCTACCTCACTGTTACCCCCACTTTTTCCGTATGCCAGAATCACGGATACCTCTCGGGCCGTGTGTTCACGTGTCCTGATTGTGACAGTGAAACCGAGGTGTATTCACGGGTGGTCGGATACTACCGTCCCGTTCAGCGCTGGAACCGCGGGAAGCAGGAAGAGTTCAACCTGCGCCGGGAGTACCACTTGGCAAACAGAAAAAAGGAGCGGGCAGTGTGAGCGAGAGCTCTTTACAAGAAGCATTTTTTTTCCATGGTTGGTTGAGAACAAGTTTCATCGAATACCCCGGCAAAATTGCAACTGTTCTTTTCACCAGCGGGTGTAATCTGCGCTGCCCCTATTGTCACAACCCGGAACTTGTTCTGAAAGAGCCGTGCCTGCCACGTGTCTCCCCGGAAGAAGTTCTGAAATATCTCAACAAGCGGAGAGACCTTATCGATGCGGTCTGTATCACGGGTGGAGAACCTCTGCTTGTGGCGCAAGACCTTCTTCCCTTTCTGCAAGAGGTTAAAAAACGGGGAAAGCTCGTTAAAATAGATACCAACGGAAGTATTCCTGAAGCATTCACCATTTTGAATACCTCAGGTCTCGTTGATCTGTGGGGAATCGATTTCAAACTCCCTTTCGATCAGTACCACCGCGTGAAAGGCGAAAAATGGTCACAGAAATGCCTTCACGTGCTGGAAGAAGCCCTGAAAGATCCTGATCGGCTCGAAATTCGAACTACTCTCTTCCCTCCCTTTCATGACATAAAGGTTTTGTTGGAAATGGCTCGAATGCTCAATAACGCCCATCACTGGTATTGGCAAAATTGCCGGAAAGAACACACGCTTTCCGACGAATGCCGGGAAATCACACCCCTCCCGCCCGTTCAGCTCAACTCATGGCAAGATGAAATCAACACCAAGCTGGGGCGAGAATTAGTCATTATACGCTCCTGAGGAGAAAATCATGCCACAAGGCGCATGTCTTATCTATGATTTTGGAACCACCGCCCTGAAAACGGTTCTTTTCGATAAAGAATTGAACGAGGTTGATTCCACAAGCCGGGAATTTCATTATCATTATCCGGCAGAGAATCAGATCAAACTTGATCCCGAAACATACTGGGATTACCTGGTATCTTCAACCAGGGAAATCGTTCAACGGAATAACTGCCAGGAATCCATTGAAGTCATTTCTCTTACCGGCCAGGCAGAGACCTTGATTCCCATAGACCGTAATGGAACCCCCTTGCGTCAAGCCATCGTATGGCTTGATACCCGCTCGGAAGAAGAGAGCACCTCTCTCAGCCGAAAAATAGCACAAGAGCGTTTCTACCGTCTCACCGGCCTGACCGCAATTGATCCAATTCTTCCGGTTACCAAGCTGCAATGGTTAAACAATCACGAACCGGAAATATACCGGCACAGCACATACCTTCTCCTATTGCGTGATTTTATCGTTCACCGTTTGTGCGGCCGTATGGTCACCGACCCCTCGATCGCCTCATGCAGTGGATATTTCGATATCAGTACCCGCCAGTGGTCCGAAGAAATCCTCCATACGGCTGATGTAGACCCGTCCCTTCTCCCGGAAATTGAAGAAACTGATGCGCATATCGGGACATTACTGCCAGGGGTAAGAGACGCCCTTGGTTTAAAAAAGCAAGTAGTGGTAATGAATGGTATGCTTGACCAGTGCGCTTCAGCCATCGGCGCCGGAAATGTCATGCCCGGCATCCTCACGGAAATCACCGGCACGGTTTTAGCACTCTGTTATACCATCGAACGATTGGAGGATATTCCGCAAGATGCACCTATCCCCGTTGTCTGTCATGGTGTGCCGGGGAAATACTTGCTTCTCCCCTATTCTCCTACAGCTGGTATGGTGCTCAAGTGGTTCAAGGATCAATTTTGCCATGAAGAAGAAGAGCGCGCTCAACGTGAAGGGAAAAATCCCTATGAACTTATGACCGAGCCTATTGACCCGAACACACCTCCGGATAGCCGGTTGCTTCTTATACCTCATTTCAGCGGGTCCTTATTCCCGGTAACCGATCCTCGCTCCTGCGGGGTTGTGTTCGGACTTACACTGGGAACCCGCAAAGAAGATGTGGTGCGTGCCATACTCGAAAGCGTGGGATTTGTATTGCGGGAATCGGTGGAATACCTCTCCAATCATGGATTTCCCGTAACAAGAATAATATCTTTGGGTGGTGGATCACGCAGCCATACCTGGCTCAAACTGAAAAGCACCATCCTTAACCGCCAAATCGAGACGCTCAAATATCCTGAATCAACTGCCCGTGGTTGTGCCTGTGTGGCCGCCCATTCCCTGGGATGGGTAGACAGAATCGAAGAGCTGTCCCAGGATTTGACAGGAAGCAACCGCTACCAACCCATTCCCTCAAATATCATGGCGTATGAGGGAAAATACCATCTCTTCCTCAAGCTCTTCCAAAGCTTGTATCCCGTGTTTCACTCTTCTTCTGATGCTGAAATTACGTGAATCCCGGAAAGACGGCAGAATTCTTGAAGCGCTTCTATCCAATCACCCCTGACCAGTGCATAATGCTGGCTCATAATATTCTGCTTGAAATCCTCAATTGGTGTATTTTCAAAACGTATCACGGTTCCGGCATACGGCGGGCAACCAATTTCACGAAAATTTCGTAATTCTTCCATGCGACCCAAAATACAGTGCATCTTGAATCCATCTCCACGGTTGGCCAAGCGGGCCATGGTCACCTGCCCTTCCCGAAAGCGTGATGTTACCAACAATCCGCTGACAATAGCTGTATGCTGTTCTATGTGAGGCTTTTCCTGTTTCAGAAAACAACGGGGGGCAAAACCACAAGCGGCGCTTATCACTCCATCGGGAAGAAATGCCAGCACGTCGCCATAAGTTGTGACCCTGTCCGTTAGGCCGCTGAGAATCAGCTGGGTAAGGAGTAAAAGAATGTCTCCTTCACAGGATACAGGCATCTCCTCACCCAGGAGAGACAATGCCACACAGGGAGAAAACCCATACTCGAGAGACATCTCGTACTGGCATTTTACCGTGACGGCATCCAATGTATGATCCTGTGAAAGACTTCGTAAACGGACCATGATTCGCCCGGTTTTTTCAAGGAGTTCCGGATCAACATTTTCCGGTAAAGTCCAGTTTTCTCTCAAGGTACGCTGTAGTTTCTCGACAGAGGCCATATCTGCCTGATCCAGGAAGGAAAGAATGCTATACTGGTCGATATGCACAATCTCTGTCCCGAAAAAACGTTTCACCTTCAAGGGATCGGCCATGGCTGTATACATTCCCATTGACGCATACCCCACCATTCCCAGACGGGCATTGCGAAGCATACGTATTGTACGGGCCGCTCGAATAAAGTTCTGAATGCTTTGTACAATTTTTTCTTCGTACGGATTGCCCACCACGAAACTGAACAAAAACCCGAGTTCTTCGAAAGTCTCCCTCAACACACCACCGGCTGCGATTGACCCGAGAGAAAGAACATCTCCATTTTCGTCGGGAGGGAGGTTCTCGTGAACCCATAAAAGAATGGGACGGTTCTGAAACTGCGAGGCGATGGAAACGACATGTGGTGCTTCCACCCATGTCGAAACAACGATGATGAGGGCGTCCCACTCACTGGCATGAAGTTTCTTCAGAGCCTGTTTACAATCTCGAAGCTCAATAACCGGCTCAGCTGATTCGAACTGAATACCGATTTTTTCCAGGAATACTTGAGATTCTCGAATCCTACCCAACATGTGCTCTTTTGGATACGCTGGATAACCAAACGCACACAACACAACAGACATTCTTTGCCCCTCCTTGGGTACTTTTTATACCGGTTTTCACGCATACCCCAGTTTTCGTTCCACTTCGAACATTGATTCGTCGATGATATCCATTGCTTTCAAACCGAGCGTATCCTCCATGATAATGGGGGGTGACATACGCAGAATATGTCCGGCGGGGATCCAGGCCAAACCTTTGCGAAAAGCGGTCTGATACACCAGCTTTCCTGCCTCTTCAAAAGGTTCCCGGGTCTCACGGTCTTTCACGAGCTCGATTGCCAAAAGACACCCCTTTCCCCGCACCTCACCGATGATCGGATGTTCGTCTTTCATCTGCTGCATCCGTTTCATGAGAATGTCACCCAGGTGGGTCGCCCGTTCCAGGAGATTTTCCTCCTCGATCACTTCGATGGAAGCGAGAGCCGCCGCACAGGCCATGGGATTCCCGCCGTAGCTCGTTGAAGCGCTGATCTTCTCCACCGCATCCTTGTAGCGGTCGGAAACCAGCATGGCGGTGACGGGAAAGCCGTTGCCGAAACTCTTCCCCAGCGTCATGATCTCCGGAGTCACGTCCCAGTGCTCCATGCAAAACATTGTACCGGTTCTGCCCATACTGGTGAGCACTTCATCGGCAAAGAGAAAGATATCTCTCTTATCACAGATGCTCCTGAGCCTTTGCATGTATCCTTCAGGGGGTACCACCGAGCCGGCCCATCCCTGGATCGGCTCCAACACCACGGCGGCGACCTGGTTCGT
>PWXL01000266.1 GCA_003561145.1 Candidatus Atribacteria bacterium | reverse complement strand
TTGTCGAGGACCTTTTGCTGGAACGCATGAGAGGGAGGGGATAATTCAGTTTGTTTGCCTGCATCCAGACCGGGAAAAAAGAGTACCGCTTTCAATTTGGTGACCCGGAAAAAATTCGTAAGCTTTTTGGAAATCTCGATAGTAATATCAAGGCAATCGAAGATGTGTACGATGTCAGACTTGACCTTTCCGAAGGATCTTTGGTCCTCACAGGAAAAGGCTCCGAGGCGGAAGTTACCTTGGCAAAACGTTTCATTGAGGAAATAGTCCCCGTTCTGGAGCGGGAACCGTCCGTGCAAGCCGCTGATATGCGGAAAATGGCATCCAATTATAAGGAAAATCAGCAGGCATGGTGGAATCAGGCACACGGTACAACGCTTTTAGTCACCGAATACAACAAGCAGATTCGCGCAAAGACAGCCGGGCAACGGGAGTACCTGCGAGCTGTAACGGAAGGGGATATAACTTTTTGTATTGGACCGGCGGGAACAGGCAAGACATATCTTGCCATGGCGATGGCTTGTGCCGCTCTCCAGAAAAAAGAAGTGAGCCGCATTGTGCTTGTTCGACCGGCTGTGGAAGCCGGTGAAAGTTTGGGGTATCTTCCCGGTGACCTGAAGGAGAAAATCGAACCGTACCTTCGCCCTTTGTACGATGCTCTTTTTGAGATGCTTTCTCCAGAGCGGTTTCATCGATACAGCGAGAGAGGCGTCATTGAAGTTGCCCCGCTTGCTTACATGCGAGGCCGTACACTCAATGATTCTTTCATTGTGCTGGACGAAGCTCAAAACACAACCCCCGAGCAGATCAAGATGTTTCTCACTCGCATGGGTTTTGGTTCCAAGGTAGTGGTGACCGGTGATATAACCCAAATCGACCTCCCAACCGGTCGACATTCAGGCCTGGTGGCTATTCAGGGAATCCTCATGGGCATCCCGGGGATTCGTTTTATTTATCTCACTGAGAAAGACGTGGTAAGACACCCACTTGTACAGAAAATTATTCTCGCATATGAGCAATTCGAAAAAGAGCAAAATTCGTCGTCCTGACAGACGGATGCGGGTTTTTCGCAGTCGCCTGTTCTGGAAAAATCTCCTGTCCTTCCGTTCCCTCAATTTTCTTCTCTACGGCGCGGTATTGCTGCTGGTTTTTTGGCTTCCTTACGTTGTAGGAGAAGTTGCGGTACGTGAAGGCGAGGTTGCGCCCCGTGACATCATCGCTCCCCAAACTGTGGAAATAGTAGATGAGCGGCGAACCGAAGAGCTTCGCCAACGGGTAGGGGCCACAGTTTCTCCGGTCTATGTAGTCGATCCTCAGGTTGAATTTGAGGTGAGAGAAGAGCTGGAAGTTTTTATTTCAGAGCTCAATGGAGTGCGGGAAGGTGCCGGCTCTCCAACCTCTTTGAATGCCCTGCAAAGGCTCCGGGAAGAATGGAATGTGAATGAAAATGTTCTGTTGCGGCTGGTCGCCGCAGAAGATGAAGAATACCGCACGATAAAAAATACTTTACGAAGGCAGATAGATATTTTTTTGGAACGGCCTGTGCGGGAAGAAGACATGCAGGAAGTGACGACAGAGATCTCGGGACGACTGGAAGATACCGGGCTGGAGCCGCAGGAAGCAAATACAGTGCATACACTGTTTCAGAATTTCTTCCGCCCGAATGCTGTCATTGATCCCATCCTTACAGAGGCAGAGCGGGAGCGTGTACTTGATGAAGTACGACCGGTCAGGCGGCTTATACAGCGTGGGCAAACCATTGTGAGGAGGGGAGATATTGTTACAGAGGAAAATATGGAAATATTGCGGTCCCTGGGTTTAAGCGGAGAAAGACAGGATTATGCATATCTCGGTGTACTGGCTGTTATTGTCTTTTTTGCCATTATTTTTGATTGGTTATTTTTGAGAAAATTTGCGTCCCACGTGTTGGAAAAACATTCTCTCCTGGCGATTCGTATTCTCACCGTGGCAGGTGTTCTCCTGTTGACAAGTTTTACCCTGCGCCTGTCCTGGTATTTTGTTTTATTACCCGCCATACCTCTCGTGTTATTTGCTTTCAGCGGGAGGACCGTTGCGTTGGGGGAATGCCTCATTCTTCTCCCTCTCTTGCTGTGGGGAGAAAGAGTGGATTTTATGCGGGGGATTTTTCTGTATCTGAATCTCTTGCTGCCACTATTTTTCCTGGGACACGTAGTGAAAAGACAGGAAATGATACAAACAGGTTTTCTGCTGGCCACCTGCAACGTTTTTTTGGCGTTGGTTTTCGGTTTCCTTGAAGCGGGTCCACCGTTTGTCGTTTTTTCGAACGCAATGTATGGACTGGGAGGGGGAATCGGAGCTTCAATATTGGCCCTGGGGGGTATTGCTTTTTTTGAAAGTACTTTTCGGCTTTCCACTGATTTCAGGTTATTGGAAATAGTGAATCCCACTCATTCCTTATTGAAACGTTTGATGATGGAAGCTCCCGGTACCTACAATCATTCTTTGCTGGTGGCGAGTATGGCCGAAGCCGCCGCCGAAGAGATTGGTGCAAACCCTCTCCTCGTCCGGGCGGGAGCGTACTACCATGACATAGGTAAGATCAGGCGTCCGTTTTTCTTTATTGAAAACCAGTTGGGTGCGAAGAATATTCACAATCGCCTCTCACCGAATCTCAGTGCCCTTATTATTCAAAACCATGTCAAAGAAGGGGTTGAAATGAGCCGGGAGTATGGTCTCCCCCTGGAAATTCAAGAAATCATCCGCAGTCATCATGGAACAAATATTATTCGGTTTTTCTATGACAAAGCGCTGAGGGAGCGTCGTGATCCCGTGAGGGAAGAGGAATTTCGATATTCCGGTCCTCACCCCCAGACACCCGAGGAAGTCCTGGTTTTTTTAGCTGATAGCGTGGAGGCTGCTGTACGATGCATGTCTCGCCCCACTCCCAGCCGAATCGAGACCATTGTCAATAATATACTGCAAACATATCTCAAGGATGGACAACTGGATGAATCCAGATTGACGCTGCGGGACTTGCATACTATAACCAGGACCTTTGTTATTTTGTTGAGCGGTATGCTGCACGCCCGTGTTTCCTATCCCGAAGTGGAGAAGTAAGGAATGAAAACAACGCAAATCGCGGTATATAACCATACAGATATTCCCTTTCTGAGCAGAGCGAAAGTTGAACAATTATGGGCGCTGGTTTCCAGGGAGGAAGGGAAGAGGGCGATTGGACGCCTGGAAATCACTGCAGTGGATGAAGAAGATATCAGGAGATTGAATGACCGGTATTTCGGAGAACAGGATCTCACGGATGTCATTGCTTTTCCTTACGGAGTTGAGGGGTCAGGCGGTATGTGGGGAGAGGTGGTCATCTGTTTACCGCAAGTCCTCCGGCAAGCAGGGGAGAACAGGGAGGACGAAAAAAAAGAAATACTTACCGTGCTTACACATGGTTTTTTGCATCTCTTGGGATATACCGACCAGGACTCCCGGTTATGCCGTCAAATGGAAACACGCCAGAATGAGATTCTGAAAACATTTTTGACGGAAGAGATGCGCAGGAAATTAATAACCCGGGCGCTCCGGGCAGGGAAAAAAGCTTATGCTCCCTACTCGAACTTCTGTGTGGGGGCGGCCATTGAAACGGACAAAAAGGTGGTTTCGGGATGTAACGTGGAAAATGCCTCCCTTGGCCTTACTGTCTGTGCGGAGCGGGTTGCTGTATTGAAAGCGGTCTCCGAAAATATTTGGTCATTGAGAAGGATCGCCGTGGCGGGTTCTTCGCAGTCATTATGCATTCCCTGCGGAGCCTGCCGGCAGGTTTTATTTGAATTTGCTCCTGCCATCGAGATTATAGCGGCAAACAACCACGGCCGTTACCAGGTGTATTCCCTGGAAGATCTTCTCCCTCACCCTTTCGTTGCTTCAAAAGAACAGCGAAGACACTCCACCCCGCCCTATCCAGGCAGCAGCGGGGAGTGACAATGGTAGAGAGACCTACGGTGACCTTCAGGGCGGGTTTTGTCACATTGCTGGGTCTCCCGAATGTCGGGAAATCAAGTCTGTTCAATACGATATTGAGCGCAAAGGTATCTATAGTTACCGACAAGCCCCAAACTACCCGCCGGGTATCCAGGGGTATTCTCAACCGGGAAAATGCGCAGGTGGTGTTTCTGGATACACCTGGTTTACATTTTCCACGCGACCTTTTGGGAGAAGCCATTGCGCGCTCGACCTTTTCTTCCCTGGAGGGTACGGACCTTGTATTGCTGGTGGTATCTCCGGATGTGGGCGCCGAGCGGTTGCTCCCCGGCCTGCACACGGAGAAACTGAAGGATATCCCTGTGTATCTGGTGTTGAACAAGTCAGATCTGCTTACGGAAAAACAGATTGAACAGTATCTTGACCGGTATACAGAACATTTTCCTTTTCAGAAGTTCTTTGCCGTATCCGCCCTCCGGGGAGAAGGGATTGATATTTTGCTGAATGCCGTAGTGGAATGCATGCCGGAAAGCCCTCCCCTGTATGATCCTGTTTATATCACAGATGTGCCTGAGAGGGAGATTGCAGGAGAGATTGTTCGGGAAAAACTCTGGGAGCATGTCTTCCGCGAGGTTCCATACGGAATCGAAGTGCAGGTTGAAGAATTTCGTGAAAAAACCGAAAAAACATACATCAGGGTGATAATATTTGTGGAAAGGGAGGCACACAAGAAAATCGTCATCGGTAAGAAGGGAGCATTATTAAAGCGAGTAGGGGCAGAGGCAAGAAGGGAAATTGAGGCTTTTCTGGAAAAAGAGGTTTTTCTGGATTTGTGGGTGAAGGTGGAAAAGAAATGGAGAAAGAAAAAAGAGGTTCTGCGCCGTTTCGGGTATTACACCCGCTAGAAAGAGACTTCAGCAGGTATTGGGGAGATGCGGCATTCGTAGTTCGCACTGCTGAATGGGGTGAAATGGATCGTCTCGTTACTCTGTACACCCAAAGCGCGGGGAAGATACGGGTTGTGGCCAGGGGGGCGAGAAAATCAGGGAACCGGTTCGGCTCCTCCCTGGAACCAGCTACTATAGGTAAGTATTTCTTTTACAGCGGCCGCGGGTGGCCCATTCTCTCCCAAAGTGAGATACAGGTATCTTTTCGCCATCTTATCAATAAACCCCTTCGTTTCCTCGCCCTCCATTATCTGTTGCTTCTGCTGAACGACAGTATCGAAGAAGAAAGCCCTGATCCGGCATTCTTTTCTGTACTGTGCCGATTCCTGGAGCTTATCGCCGGCCCGGGTATGGTTGAGGCAATATTGAGTCGTTTTCGTTGTGATCTTTTCAAACATTTGGGAGTGGGACCGAGGATTACAGAGTGTTCCCGCTGCGGCCTCCCAGCAGGAAACAGTACGTATTGGGATACCCCTTCTGGAGGTATAATTTGTGAAACCTGCAGCAAGCGAGAGGGATGGAATCTTCTTTCCCGGGATACGGCGGCGATTGTACGCATGATGGTTTCGTCTTCTCAGCAGGAAGCACTCAGGGTGAGGCTGAGCACACGGCAGTCATGTGATATCGACCGCATATTGACCGATTATTATTCATGCCATGTGCGTGAAGGCTTTCCTTCATGGCAGGCTTTTTCCCGTAGATATGCCGAAATCTCACAATAGCTCCTCTACTGTGAATGAACAGAGATCCCCGCTACAAAGTCTATCCGCACCAGGGTCTTTCGTCAGTTGACACAGGTTGGGGGTGCTGATATATTAATTTCCTGGCTTTTAAAAATAATCCCCGGAGATAGGTGACATGTACTTCCAGGATATTATCCTCTCTCTTGATACCTTCTGGAAAGAAAAGGGTTGTTTGATTCAGCAACCGTATGATATAGAGGTGGGAGCCGGCACGATGAATCCCGCCACCTTTTTGCGGGTATTGGGTCCGGAGCCATGGAACGTGGGTTATTGTGAACCCTCCCGCCGTCCCTCGGATGGAAGGTATGGGGACAACCCCAATAGGCTCTATCAGCATTACCAGTACCAGGTTATTATGAAACCTTCACCAAGTGATATTCAAGAAGTATTCCTTGAGTCTCTCGTTGGCCTGGGGATTGTACCGGCGGAACACGATATACGGTTTGTGGAAGACAATTGGGAATCTCCTACCCTGGGTGCCTGGGGGTTGGGCTGGGAGGTATGGCTTGACGGAATGGAAATAACCCAGTTTACCTATTTTCAACAAGCTGGCGGATTGGATCTCAGGCCCGTTTCAGTGGAAATCACTTATGGCCTGGAAAGAATCGCCATGTACCTGCAGGAGGTAGAGAACGTTTTCCATGTGCAATGGAATACATCTCGTACCTATGGAGATATCCGTTGGATGGAGGAGCGGGAACAATCTCTCTACACTTTTGACGAGAGCAACCCTTCTTTACTTTTTGGCTTGTTTGAGGCTTATGAAAAGGAAGCTTTCCGGCTGTTAGAAAAAGAGCTGGTCATGCCTGCATACGATTATATTTTGAAGTGTTCACACGTTTTTAATCTTCTCGATGCCAGTGGTGGTTTCAGCACCCTGGAGCGGAACCATTTTATGGGAAGAATGAGGCAACTTGCCAACCGTTGTGCAGTCCTTTATATTCAGCAGCGGGAAAAAATGGAATACCCCTGGTTGAAGCGGGAGGAGAGCCTGCGGTGAATGAACAAAAAGTGAACTATCTCCTGGAAATAGGGGTTGAAGAACTTCCCACGAGCATGGTACGCTCAATTTTCCAGCAGATGGAGCAAGCCTTTACTGCCGCTCTTGAGAATGAGAGGATCGAGCATGAGGGGGTAGAGGTGACGGGAACACCCCGGCGCATAGTGGTCCTTGTTTATGGAGCAGGATACTTCCAGGAACCGCGGATAAGCGAGATAAAAGGCCCGGCCAAGAAGGCGGGAGTAGCTGAAAACGGTGAATTTTTACAACCTGCCCTTGCCTTTGCACGTTCCCAGGGCATAGATCCTGGTAACTTATATGTGAGTGAAACGGATAAAGGGTGGTATGTTTTCGGGAAAAAAAGTGAACCGGGAAAACCC
>PWXL01000089.1 GCA_003561145.1 Candidatus Atribacteria bacterium | reverse complement strand
CCCCCCCTTGACAAAACCAGCTGAAGGTGTATTATAAGATCAGCCGCGGGTTCCGAGGAATTGACAGGCTTGAAGGACCGGAAAAAGCATGTACCCCTACAAGGGGAATGCGAGTCACCCGGCAGGGTGGCAAAGCCGGTCAAAAAGCTTCTGAACCTTGCCTCGATCAAGGTTCCGGAAAGCGAAAGCCGGGTTCGTTGGAACCCGCGGTTTTTTTGTGCGTACTTTCCCCGTCTGTTCCTCACAATTCTTTCGAGTATTATCTTGGTGGCACGTGCGGTGTATTGTGCAATCATGGATAAAAAAACTCTACCCCTGTAAGACATTGGATTATAGAGGGACTGTGTGTGGTTTTTTCTTGAATATGCTTCGCAAGGTGACGGGTTTTGGTATTTTTTAGGGTATGCGCTATGATATTTTTATATAGGGTTTTTTTCAATGACTGGTTTGCCGGACTCACCGAATGTACAGGAGGTCATCAATGAGCTGGTGGAAAGAGGGAGTACTGTATCACATATATCCCCGAAGCTTTAAGGATTCCAATGGAGATGGGGTAGGGGATTTACCGGGAATTATCGAAAAACTTGATTATCTCACTTGGTTGGGCGTAGAAGGAATTTGGCTTTCACCCATATTTCCCTCACCCATGGCGGATTTCGGGTATGATGTCAGTGACTATTGTGCGGTAGACCCTCTTTTCGGTTCCATGTCAGATTTCGACAAGCTGATCAAAGCGGCTCACCGCCGGGGAATAAGGGTGATTTTAGATCAGGTGTTGAACCATACCTCAGACCGTCATCCCTGGTTTCAGGAGTCCCGCTCATCACGGAATAACCCACGTGCCGACTGGTATATTTGGAAAGACCCCTCTCCTGAAGGTTCTGTGCCAAATAACTGGATATCGTATTTTTCCGGTGAGAATGAAGAGAATGCATGGAGGTGGGATGAAAAGCGCCGCCAATTTTACCTGGCTCTTTTTACGGCCGCTCAACCTGATCTCAACTGGAACAACATGGAAGTTCGCAAGGCTGTTCTTGAAGCCATGTCTTTTTGGTTACAACGTGGTGTGGACGGGTTTCGTTTTGATGTGGCCATGTCATGGTGCAAGGATCCATCCTTCCGGGATATCATTCCTCGCAGGCAGAAGGGAAAGCATGCCGAATACCGGGCCATAGACCGCTATCACCTCGATCCCCTGGTAGGTCGCCCGGAGACCTTTATGGTCTTCGAAGAAGTGCGGGAATTTCTCGACCGCTTTCAGCCTGAAAGAGTGGGAATAGGAGAGGTTATTTCCGAAATGGGACTCTATCACTACCTGGAATTTTCTCTGCCGGGACGTCTTCACCTGGTATTTCACTATGATTTTATTGAAGATTTGTCGCTTGATGCACAAAAACTTTATCGCCTGATCTCAGAAACCGAAAAGTTTTTTGATACCCGCTCGTGGCCGTGTTATGCCATGGGGAATCATGATGTGTACCGTGTGCTATCCCGGCTGGGTCTCTCGGAAAAAGAAGAACGGTGGCCGGTGGGAAAACTTTTGGCTACTTTACAGCTTACCCTGCGGGGGACACCGGTGATATATTACGGTGAAGAAATCGGTATGGAAAATGTTTCCATACCATATGAACGTATTCTTGATCCACTGGGGAAGACATGGTGGCCTCATAGAGCGGGAAGAGATGTGGTTCGTACACCCATGCGATGGGAAGAAGGACACGCAGCCGGTTTCTCCACAGCAGAACCTTGGCTGCCGGTACACGGTGAAACAGGCGAGAGAGAGAACGTGGCTTCTCAGCGCGATAATCCAGCCTCTCTCCTTCACTACTACCGCCGGCTTATCCAAACCAGGAAAAAAACTTCCGCCTTGAGGCGTGGTTCATTTCGTTTTCTCCTTGATGGGCATGACGGGTTGTTGGGCTTCCAGCGTTTGGATGGTTCGGAAAAAGTGGCGGTTATTCTGAATTTTCATTCATCCCAGGCGGGGGGGGATTTGGAGGGAAGTGGGAAAATACTGTGCGGCACACACCGTGGTGAGGGAGAAAGCATAGAAAAAAGAATACTCCTTGAACCATACGAAGCATTGATTGCGAATGTGGGTGATAGTTGAGTGTTTCCTTATACATCCCAGGCTTTCAAAACCTCTTCGTCATTGGAGACCGTGATCCTCTGTCCTGGTTGAAGTACCACGAAATCTTCATTATCCCATTCGCCTCGCAGGAGCCTGTCAAGGAGCAGAAGGTTTCCCGGAATTTCCCGAAAGGCGAGTGATTTTTTTTGCGCAATTTCCTCTACCATGTTGCGGCAGTTTAAAAAACGGAAGGACGGGAAATCTATCCAGGCTGCGTGTGTGTAATGCTTGGTCCAACCCTCTTCCGTCTCCATGAGAAAGCGGGCGTTGTCTTCTCCGAATTTTTGTACGTATTCAGCATAACGTTTTTCCTTACTCTGTGAAGATTCCGAACCCACCGTGTACCCTCTTTCCACAGCGCTTGGAGTGTAGTAGTAGGTACCGGGGTTTTGCGCAAATTCTTCCTGGTAACGCTTTCTGGAGCCGAGAAAAAGAGTTATACAATCATGAGCGCGGGGGATAACCAGCGGGATACCTGATGCGGTAAGACCATCTGCTGCGTTTCCACACAAGGCATATCCCAGGATGATAGCATGATAGGGCTTATCAGAGCCGCTCAAACGGTCGATTTCCTTTTGTAAAACGGAGCGAAGGTGATCGGGCTTCTCGTGCAAACCCTTTTCCAGAAATACCGGATCAATGGTGTGCGGACTCTCGGCGACAAGAGCGCATACTTCTCGTACAAAAACGTCACATGATATGAGTGCGAAATACATATTTTTTACCTCCTGTGCTTTCTGATGATCATTCTTGAAATACTGCTTTCACCACCGTATGGTCAGGAGGCCTATCCCAAGCGCGAACTTCGCGGTCTGCAAGGCAATCGAGTGATACATCTGCCAATGGTGGGGTGGCCAGGATATGGTCAACCCTCCATCCGATATTGCGTTCGAGTGAATTTTTCACCCGGTAATCCCAAAACGTAAACTCTCCTTCTCCAGGTCTGTGTTTACGGAATACATCAATAAAACCCCAGGAAACCACATGAGCAAACGTCTCCCGCACGGCTGAGTGAAAGCATACATGTTTTTTCTTGGTTGCGGGGCGGGTAACATCTTTGTCTGTGGGAGCTACATTCATATCTCCTACCCAGAGCAGGAGATCGGAGGGCCTGAAGCGTTCTTCCAGTAATTGCCTTATGCGCTCAAGGAAACGCAGTTTCATAGAGTAGTCGGGATGGTCGATAGATTTCCCCTGGGGGACATAGGTGTTGAGAATATGGATTTTTTTATACCGTGCAAGAACAAGTCGGGTTGCAGCGGCAGGTTTTTCCCCGTCTTCAAAGCCAAAACGAACGTCGATGAGTTTTTCCCGGCTGAGAATAGCCGCCCCGTTGTAACTTTTTTCTCCACGGAAATAGGCGTGATACCCCAAGGAGGAAAAAGGATCGGACGGAAAGTGTGTATCATCAACCTTGGTTTCCTGTAAACACAGGATATCCATCGGGTGAGCAGACAGCCAGCGTGTGATAACCGGGAGCCGGGTTCGTACAGAATTCACATTGAAAGTGGCAATCGACCAGGTGTCCAAGCAACCACTATCCTTTCAGTGAATAACCACTATTTTTCAGGGCTCTGTTCAATCGTGCCTCAAGTGTGGTTATCGAATCACCATCAAAGCTTTTGAAGGGAGGGCGCATCAGGCCGTTCCCGATACCCCGCAAGGATAACGCTGCTTTCAGCATGGCGAAATCGGCACCTTCACCCATGGCTGCGGATATGGCAATCAGTTTTTTCTGTTCCCTGCGTGCTTCTTCATAGTTACCCTGCTGGAATGCGTTCCATACCTTCACAAAAGGTTCAGGAAAAATTCCTCCCGGCCCAGTGACCGAGCCGTGTCCACCCAACAGCAATACCGAAAGAAACCCACGATCACACCCGACCAATACCCTGAATTCCGCGGGTGTTTCCAATATATATCCTGAGAAAGTAGTCATATCTCCGCTCGAGTCTTTGATTCCAGCAATCTGCGGATATGCCTCAGAGAGTGTACGGACGGTGGAAACGGCCAGGTTGTTTTTGGCAAGGGAGGGAATGTTATATAGATAGAGGGGAAAGCTCTCCTCACATTCCTGGGCGAGGGTTGAGTAATAATCCAATAATTCATCCTGGCTGTAGAGGTAATAATAGGGTGTGACCACCGCTGCTCCATCGCACCCCACAGTACGGGCGTGATCAATGAGAGCCCTGGTATCGGCGAGATTCGTCGTTCCGCATTGGGCGACAATCGCCATCCGGCCTGTATTGATATCAATAATGCTTTGCAAAACCTCTTTTCGTTCTTCTGCTGTGAGGATTTGTGCTTCTGCGGTTGTCCCACAGGCGAAAATCCCATGCACTCCCTTGTTGGCAAGAAATTCAACCTGTTGCTCCAATACATTATGATCCAGCTTTCCGTCGTTTCCAAAGGGTGTGGTATGGGCCACCACTACGCCTTCAAGCGTTCTCATACGATATCCTCCTTTTTTTTACGAAAGATAGTAGGGCCAATCAAGGCAAGAATTGTTCCCAAGATGAGGACGAGGGAGATGGGTTTGGTAAGAAATATCCAAAAACTTCCATGAGAAATAATTAATGCGGTACGGAAATTTCGTTCCACCATGGGACCGAGAATAAGACCTAGTATTATTGGCCCCAACGGAAAACCGTATTTTCTGAAAACAAAACCAAGGCCTCCTCCCAATAATGCCACCCATACGTCGAAAACACGATTATTCAAAGCAAATGATCCCACGATAGACAGGATGATTATTGTCGACCACATTACTGGTTTGGGAAGTAAAGTGATGCCTCCAATAAACCGAGAAAAAAAGAAACCTCCAGCCAGAAAAACCAGGTTCACCATGATCATTAATCCTATAACGACAAAAACAAAATCAGCTCTTTCCGTGAACATGGCCGGACCGGGTCGTACTCCATACATGATAAATGAGCCGAGTAATACCGCGGTCACAGCATCTCCGGGAATTCCGAGAGCCATCATGGTGGTGAGGGCACCCCCCAGGCAGGAATTGTTCGCAGCACAGGTAGAAGCAAGCCCTTCAATGGAGCCGGTACCGAATTCTTTTTTGCGGCGGGAAGCCCGGCGGGCGAATTCCCATCCCATCAATGAAGCGATATCGGCCCCTGCTCCCGGAATCGCACCGATGACTACACCGGTGAGGCTGCCAATAATGGTGGCGGGAACGGTCCGGACGAACTCAGCAGCTCTCACGAGCATTCGCCCGATTTTTTTGCTTGCGATGAAGGTTGTTCCTTCTTCTGATACCTCTCCTGTAATCATTTGGTAGGCAACCTCTCCCAGTCCGAAGATACCGATCAGCATTGGAATGAAGGAGATGCCCGCCATAAGCTGGGTGGACCCGAAATGAAAACGCGGAGTTGCGAGCATCGGGTCAAGACCCACCATTGATAACGCGATCCCCAGGAAACCGGCTATCAGCCCCTTAATTATGGATGCCCCGGATACGGCGACCATCATACTCAGGCCGAAAAGTCCCAGGGCAAAATATTCGGCTGGCCCGAAAGCGAGAGCGAAGCGCGCAAGAGGGAAAGCTGCTATCATGAAAACCACCGCTCCTACCAGGCCTCCTATGGCCGAGTACAAGACGTTGATGCCCAAAGCCAATCCGGTTTTCCCCTGCCTCACCATGGGATACCCGTCAAAGGTTGATGCGATTGAGGCCGGAGTTCCGGGTATGTTGATGAGAATAGCGGAAATTCCTCCGGCAAAAATCGCGGAATTCCACACACCGACCAAAACAGCAAGTCCGCTTTCATAATCAAGCCAGAATGTGAGGGGAGTGAGTATGGCTACCGCCATGGTAGCCGTGAGACCAGGCAGGGTCCCAACCACCAGTCCCAGTGCGGTACCGATTACCAGGTAGAGAAAAACACCCGGTTGAAGGATGTGCTGGATGGCCTGCATGAATTCTCCCACGATTATGTTCCCCTTTTTCTTGTGTATGTTCTTTTACGTTTCTTTTGACGCAAATACATTATAAACCTAGTCACGGCAGGTAGGGATTACAACCTGATCAAAAAAGGCGAACCCGAAATATCTGGGTAAACAAGTAATACGTAGCAACGGACAGGACTACAGAAGAGATTGCCGCAAGGAGTGGTTTTGCTTTCATTGCCAGATGACATGCGAAAAGGAAAAAGAACGTATTCAGCGGGAAAAAGCCTTTCCCCCACAAGAGGGTATAGGCAATCAATAAACCAGCAACACACGCTAAGCGCAACGCGGTTTCTTTCTGTATGGGTTCTTCCGTATGTTGGACCTTTTTTTTGATCCCTTGCTGTAAGAGTATTCCACCAAGCGCGACAAGGGTTACAGCGATGATGCGGGGGAAAAACCCAGGGTCCAGGGCGAACAGTAACACCCCGGCCGGCAGTTGTCCTGCCTGGTGAAAAAGAAAAACACCAATCATAATTGTGATGATTCCCAGTATTCCGTCTGTCATGATAGAGAAACCGTAGTGTATGAATACCCCTGAAAGAGGGGTTTCAGCCCGCCGGTTGATTCCATATGCCGGCGGGCTGAAACATACATATTATTCTTCCAAAGCCCGGGGGATGAGATCCATATACATTTCAAATTGCTGGTTAGCAAACTCAGCGAATCCCTCTCCATCTAAATAGGAAAGCTCGATGCCCCAATCTTCCATAATGCCGGTAAATCTCTCCGATTGAAAAGCCTGGTAAAAGGCGTCAGCGATCGTATCATATACTTCAGAGGGTACGCCTTTGGGAAGGGCGAACCCACCCCATGCCAGTACGTTGACATCATAGCCCAGTTCCAGGGCGGTTGGGACATCGGGGAATAGGGGGGTACGTTCTGCACCTAATACCGCCAGAATATTGAGATCACCGGCTTCTACGCCTGAGAGCACCTCGGTGGGGCTGCAAGTGACGGCGGTGATATGTCCTCCCAACAGGGCGGTAACCGAAGGCGCGGCACCATCAAAGGGAACATAGGTAAACTGCACATCAGCCGCTTCTTCGAGTGCAAGACCGGCGATATGCCAGATAGAACCGGTGCCGGAAGTTCCAACCAGTATTGCGCCAGGATTTTCTTCCGCGTATTCTACGAATTCTTCGAAGGTCTGGTAAGGAGCGTCAGACCGAACGGTAAGAGCTGCAGGCACAATGTTCACACGCATTATCAGGTCGAAATCGTCAGGAGAAATGTCGGCATATCCCAAGGCTTTCACCATCGACAGTTCCACCGGGACATACCCGATGGTGTATCCGTCCGGCTCACTTTCTTTCACCCGTTCCATGGCAATAGCTCCTGCTGCGCCGGTGATATTCGTCACCGCGATGGGTACACCAAGGAATTCTTCCGCAGCTGCAGCCATGGCTCGCCCTACGGCATCGGAGACTCCACCCGGTGCGGCCTGGACGATAATAAGGATTTCCTCTTCAGGAAATGTTTCTGCAGAAGCGAATGCCGCTGCTCCAAGTACCAACATGGCCACCAGAAGAGACACAGAAATTATTTTCCCCACATATTTCATGATTTCCATCCTCCTTTAGAGGTATTTACTCAATATATATTGTAACAAGATCACCTGTTTTCTCAAGCATGAATCTTCTTGGAAAATACTTTAGTATCCCCCGGAGACCACCAGCACTTGTCCTGTGATGAATTCGGAACCGGGGAGCGCAAAAAAAGCCACTGCAGAAGCGATATCTTCGGGTTTTCCCAGCCGGCCGACCGGGATTTTTCCTGTGACCTCTTGGATGTCTTCTGCAGGAGTGGAAGCGCGAAAAAGATCGGTGTCAATCTTTCCGGGAGCGACAGAATTGACAGTAATCCCACTTGATGCCAGTTCTTTGGCCAAAGCCCTGGTAAAGGATATGATACCACCCTTGCTGGACGCGTAATGGGCCCCGGAGGTCCCTCCTGTGATACCGGCGGTTGAAGAAATATTGATGATACGGCCCCAGTGCTCTTCCAGCATGGAGGGAATAACTGCCCGACAACATAAAAAAGTTCCTTTCAGATTAACCGAATGAATCCGGTCCCATGTATCTTCGGTGACAGACGACACACCCTTATAGTCGAGATCGCCGGTGCCGGCGTTATTCACGAGAACACCAATCGTTCCAAGTTCCTTCTGTATGGTTTTTACCATGGCCTCCACTTCATCGGAGCGTGAGACGTCCGCACGTACTGCAAGGGAGCGGCCGCCATGACTTATAATTTCGGATGCCACCTGTTCTGCATAATTCTTTGATGACGTATAGTTGATTGCGACACACATTCCTCTGCGGGCAAGCTTGAGAGAGATACCCCGTCCAATGCCACGGCTTCCTCCCGTAACCAGCGCGACTCTTCCCTCAAGCTTACTCATTATCGGTCCCTTTCTTAAAAAAGTATGGATAAGAAGCAAAAATATCTGCAAGAGCGTGAACACCCCGCCACAAATCGTCAAGGTGAAATCTTTCATTGGGAGAGTGAGCACGGTCACCTGGATTCCCCCAACCGGTAATAAGAAGATTTTTCATGTTCAGGCGGCGTTGAAATGCCTCACAGACACCGACTCCTCCACCCAAACGAATTATTGCTGGTGTTCTTTCAAAATGTGTTGTGATGGAGTGAGAGAAGGCTTGAAAGAGTGAACTTTCAGGAGACACAAGGACCGGTTCGATTCCGGGCATCCTGGTAACCTTCAATTCTACCCCCTTGGGAAGGAGAGAGAAAAGATAAGATTCCGCGAGATGAGCGATTTCGTCAGTTTTTTGGTCAGGTACCAGCCTCATACTGATTTTGGCACTTGCACGGGAAGGTATTACAGTTTTTGCACCTGGTCCTGCGTATCCACCCCACATTCCGCATACATCGACAGTGGGGCGGAACCGCAATCGCTCATTGGGGGTGAATCCCTGTTCACCGGTGAGGTTCTTCACGCCCAGCGTACGGGCGAGTTCATTTTCATCGAAGGGAAGTTTGTGTAATTCTTCACGTTCCCATGCCGCGGGGTCGCGCACTGTATCATAGAAATGGGGAATCGCCACACGACCTTCCGGCGTGATGAGACGGCTTAAAAGAACAGATAAGGCCTGGAGAGGATTGATCACCACTCCACCAAAAATTCCTGAATGGAGATCATGAGAAGGACCTCGTACTTCAATTTCGAGATAACAAATGCCCCGCAGACCATAGACGAGAGCCGGTATTCCTTTCTGGTATTGCGTACCGTCAAGTACCACCAGGCAATCAGCTTCCATGTGTTTTGCCTGCAAGGACAACCAGCTGTCGAAATGTGGGCTCCCGATTTCTTCTTCACCCTCTGCCACTACAACAAGGTTCAGGGGCAGTTCTTCGCCACAGGCATTCCAGGCTTCTATAGCGGATACAATAGAAAACAGCTGGCCCTTGTTATCGTCTGCTCCGCGCGCGAACACCGATCCTTCCCGGACAGTGGGGGTGAAGGGCGGAGTGGCCCACTCATCAAGCGGGTCGGCGGGTTGCACGTCGTAATGGCCATAGAGCAGCATTGTTGGCCGGTTTGTGCGTTTTTTTGTACTGGCACATACCACGGGGTGGCCGTCAGTGGGGTGTATTTCAGCATTCATCCCGGCCCTGCGAGCATGGATTGCCACCCATTCGGCGGCTTTTGTGAGATGGGGACCGGCCGTGGAATCAGCGCTTACCGAGGGAATAGAAAGAAAATCGAAAAATTCGAGCAGCGCGGTTTCTCTGTTTGTATCGATATGTTCATGTACAGTGGGAGGAGCCATGGTCATGGCATATTCTCCTTTCCTTGGTTGAGTCGGTCTTTTGTGTTTTCATGATCATTCTATTATACTCTTCCCTCTCGCTATTGAAAAAGTCCGCTCGAAGGGGAACAGTCCAAAATATCAGCTTCACCCGTTATAATGACAGGAAAAGAACTTTTGTATCCTACAGGTTGGAGGTGAATGTATGGATCCGGTTATATTGCGTGCAATGCCCTTGCGTCTCGATGTCGATTTTCTTCTTTCTACCTGGTGTCCACAAGGTGGAGAAGACGATCGCCGACGTTTCACGGAACTTGCGCGTGAGGCTCAGGCAATAGCCTGTCCCAAGGCTGCTTTTTGCATTGCCTTTGCAGAAACAGGCGAAGACGGAGTTGTATATATTGACGGTGAGTCTTTTCACAGTCATGTTTTACGGGTGAACCTGGAAAAGGTAGGGAGGGTATTTCCCTATCTTGCTACTTGTGGGCGGGAACTCGATGAGTGGGCGAAGTCTCTGCAGGATCCGATAGAAAAGTTCTGGTCAGATGCGATCATGGAAGAGGCCGTAAAGGCAGCCTGCCAGGTATTACAAGAAAAGCTGGAACATGATTTTTCCACCGGCTCGCTCGCTACCATGAATCCTGGTTCTCTTGAAGACTGGCCAATGGCGGAACAGGAGCCCCTCTTTCGTATTTTGGGTGAGGCCTCAAGAATGATCGGAGTCGAGTTGAGTGGAAGCTTCCTGATGTTACCGGTTAAATCTGTTTCGGGTCTCTTTTTTCCATCAGAAGAAAAATTCGAAAGTTGCAGGCTGTGTCCTCGCGACAATTGCCCCAATCGCCGGGCTCAATATGATGCGGAGCTCTTCAAAAGGAAATATAGATCCTGAGGGTTGTCCACCCTCAGGATCTATATTTCAAGCACTCTCAGTCTTTTCCATCGAGAAATTCAACATTATAGCGTTCTTTGAGGTTGTCAAGGGTTTGGTAGTACAACCTTTCCAGTTTGTCACTTTGTAACTCACGTTCGATTTCTACCCGGACTTCATCCAACGGGCGAATGCCTTCGCTCTGACGATCGACAAGCTTGATGATATGAAAACCGAACTGGGTTTCTACCACATTGCTCACTTCGCCAACTCCCAATGCGAAGGCGGCTTCCTCGAACTCGGGAACCATTTGGCCTCTCTGGAACATACCCAGGTCTCCCCCACGCTCCCTTGAAGGACATTGAGAGTACTCACGGGCTGCATCCGCAAAAGGCAATCCCTCATCGATGAGAGCCAGGATATCCATGGCACTTCCCTCGTCTTCAACCAGAATATGGCTTGCCTGGATTTTTTCAGCCAGGGTATACCGGTGCCGGTTTTCCTCGTAATGAGAAGCTATTTCTTCTTCACTCACCTCAACAGCTCGCAGGGCGGTTTCAATAGCATACTGTTTCAGCATGTCTACCCGCACCCGCTCCAACTGTTCTAAAAATTCTTCCTCCTGGTCCAAACCTTCATCAATCGCCCACAGGTAAAAGAGGTGCTGATTGATCAGCTCTTCAAGAATTCTCTTGCGCCCATCCGGGGTAGCGAATTGGACTGCCATTTGCGGGTCGAGGCGGCTCAGCAGAAAATCAACGTCTGCCGTGGTGATCTCATGACCGTTGACGCGGGCAAGTACGGTTTCTTCTTCGATAGTTTCATCGGCCAACGCTGTTGTGGAAAGGAGTAAGGCACAAGCTATTGCCAGGAACAGGAAGTGCTTTGAGTAACGTATCATTCTCATTCCTCCTCGGGTTATGTTGTAAAAAGCCACTGCATAAATACAGAACTGTCTCTAACAGTATAGTGATTTTTTCATTTATGGTTCAAATAGTTTCAGGGTGAGCAGTGAGCAAATATGTATACCTATGATTCATATCTTCTTTCCACAAAAATTCTTGACAAATTTCTATCGGCCTCTTGACAAAGAGTGAAAGTGTGTTGTATGATTGAAAATGCCACGGGTTCTGAGAAATCGGAAAGCCGGAGAATCGGGAAAGAGAGCCTGTAACCGGAAGGAAGGAGGCTCGAAAACTCCGAAAGGAGGAAGGAAGCCCGGTTCTGACACGTGCCTCGTTCGGGGAGAACCCGGTGAGGACGGGAAGAAGGCTGAAGGGTTTGTTGGAACCCGTGGCTTTTTCTATACACCGAAAAACCCTCTTATAATGAGATGAAGACCATACCCAAAGAGAAATAGCCCTCCACCAACCCGTATCAATGATTGTATCCTGCCTGCCGTTTTCTTCTTTGCCATTGCGCAGGCAGGAGCGGCAGCGAGCAAGGGAGATAGAGTGGTGCCCATTGCAAAAGCCGCGCCGCTTGCCAGACCATAGAGCATCTCACCGGATGCAGCGCTATAGGTAAAAAGACCGATTAAGGCTGGACAGGGAACCATTGCGGTAAAAAATCCGGAGAGGGCCATGGTCCGACCGGAGCGATTGGTGAAAAGTTTTGCCGTGAAACGGCACACTATATTTTCTTCTCGGAGTAACACGGTTACCGCTACCGCGGCAAGAACGATACCCAGTCCGCCGCGGCCCAGGGAGAAAAGATAGGGGTCGGATACCCAACGGGTGAAAATCCATCCGCTAGCTCCGGCAAGCATACCCATCACTGCGTATGTTCCAACTCGAGCGGCGGAGAATGCAAACAACTCTTTGAAGCTGTGCCGGGTATCTTTTCCAGCCAGGGCGATATAGGGAAGGAGGATGAAGAGGTGATGGCCCAAACATGGTCCGAAAGCCGTGGCCACCCCAACAAAAAACCATCCCGGTATGCTTAAAAATACCAGTTCCATTGCCAACGCGATATCCCTTTTTCATCTTTTGCTTTGCACAGGAAACACATAATGGCACCAATACTTCCCAATTTAAGCAGAAGGAGAAAAACCACACTTCCCCATAGTCCGAAAAGAGGGAAAAGGAAAAAAGCCAAAGCCATTCCTCCCAGCCAACCACCTGCAAGGTCAGCGGCATAGAGCCCGCCGGCTCTCAAATGTTCCTCGCTTCCCTGTTGACTGTGAAAAGAACACGCCAGGGGAAATTGAGCTCCCACTGCACCTCCGCTTATGAGAGCGAACAGGGAGAGGATTGAAACCACAGTGATATCAGAAATGCGTAACTGAAAATGCTGCAGTACAATTGCCATACACCCAAGGGCCGGCATAAGGGCGCACACCGCGATTTCGAGCCTGGTGAACACCGCTGACTCTCTTGGCTTTTCTACATGATATAAGGCCCACCAGCCTCCAGCAAACGTTCCACCCATGAAAGCAGCAACGATCAGCCCCGTTGCTTGATACACAAAACCGTACAATGCCTGCAATATGAGGAGCAGCAGGAAGTCGAACGCCATGCCGCAGGCGCCGCTTGTCCCTATCGCCCAAGTGATGAACGGCCTCCCTGATATTTTTCTTTTTCGCAGAAAGGGGGCTATGGCGGCCGGAACAAGCGTGATGAAAGTCAAAGGAAAAAGTCCTGTATGGCGAAGTATTGCTAAAAACCTCTCCAATCCGGGTGAAAAAGTTCTTCCCCAATAGGTGAGGGCATGGAAAAAAGTGCGTGGGTGGAAATCATAATTGAGGTCTCCTGATTCTCGTTCGAGTATTTCATTCACCCAGGCAAGTCGTACAGGATCCAAGCGGTATTCGAGGTAGCCTCTCGTGGCCAGGGTGCCGGAAAGTGCACGTTCTTCCAATCTTTCGAAAAAAAGCGCAGGAGAAAGATCAAGTGATGCATTTGATGCGAGAAAAAGGTTGTATTCACCTGGAACGCACGCTACATGAGGGAATAATTCATTGAGGGTGCGGTATGTGCTCCGATTCATGGCCGCGAGCTCTTCACCAAGGTACACCGGTGAGCCCGGCAGAGGGACAGCCACCACTCCACCGGGAGCCAGCCGTTTTTCAGCCAGAGCAAAGAATTCCCTTGTAAAAAGGCGGTTGGCTTGCAGGGTATCAGGTTCCAAGAACCCCAAAACAATGAGATCGAAATGGTCTTTAGTGTGGGCCAGGTATCGTCTTCCATCTTGACGAACCACATGCGTTCGGTTGTCAGTCAGTTCGCGTTCGATGAGGGGAGAGGTATACTGTGCCAGCACATCAGGGAATTGGGGATCGAGCTCTGCGCTAATTACTTTTTCTACGGGGGGGTGTGCTAAAAAACCATTGACAAGCCCTCCCAGTCCGCCACCCAGCACTATAACGCGTTGAGGTGCGGGATGAGCGGCTGCTACCAAAGTGGTGAAATCTTCGACGAGAGCGGTATCGGGTATGGGCAGGGAAAGTACGGGGCGCCCATCATAAAAAAATGTGTATTCTCCATGGTGTTGTGTAACGACGATATTGCCGTAGGGGGAATTTTGGTATTCCACCAGTTGGTGACCGTGCCACTGCCTTCGTATCGAAAGCTCATGGAGTGTCCCGGTAAGTATCGGGATAGATACGGCCATCAGGGCTACAGTGGCCCAACAAGCCGCATTGAGCCATGGTCTTTCTTTCCATGCTTTCCCGGAGGTGAGCAAAACAACACAGCCTGTAAGATGAAGAAAACTCACCCCCAAGGCGATGCTAGTAGGAAGAAACCGCTCGGCTAAAAGTACGGTAAACAGGGCGCCTCCTCCCAGGGTCCCTATGGTTTCCCATAAGTATATACGTCCGGCGGCTTGCTTCCTGTCACTGATTTTTTCAAGCATTGTGCACCCGAGAGGATACAGTGCTCCATGGGTGAGAGCTGCAGGCGCCATTATCACCAGGGTGGTGAGAAAAACCGCTTCTGCTGGTGCCGCCTCGCCGGGGAGGAGTTCAAAAAAAATGGTTCGGCTTCCCCTGCTCAAAAAGATTGAAAGGGGAAGAAAGACCGCATAAGCGATGAGACCGGCCAGGTAAACAAAAAGCGTACCTGCTTTTCGCCTCAGCCTGCCGCCCCAGGCGGCTCCCGCTGCTTCGGCAGCCAGCCAATTGGCAAGGACCACGCCGACCGTAAGTTCGTTTCCGTAAAAGGTCACCAATAATTCACGGAGGAGAACAAGCTGTCCTACTATCCCTCCGCCTCCCACTATCACCGTGGTCAAGCGAAGAAGGGATGGAGAGGGGGTTTTCTTTACTCCCATATTCCGCTTACAGGTTCACCGCATGTACGGCAGTGGCCGTCTTCCATGTGTACGCCGTGAACGGAAAAATGATACCGGTTTATCAGCGTTTCTCCACAGTGCGGGCAAAAGGTTGAATTATACCGATGGCCGGGGACGTTGCCCAGATATACATACTTGAGCCCTACATCACTGGCTATTGCATGAGCTTTTTCCAGGGTCTCCACCGGAGTGGGAGGAAGGTCGGTAAGCCGGTAATTGGGGAAGAAACGGGTAAAATGCAGTGGAGTGTCTGCTCCAAGGGTATCATTTATATATTCGCACATACGACGGATATCATTTGCATCGTCATTTAACGTCGGAACCACCAGGTTCACAACTTCAAGCCATACACCCTCCTCGCGGATTATCTCGAGGGTGCGCTTGACCGGGGCTAGTTGTGCATCGGAAACTTTTTCATAGAACTCATCAGTGAATCCCTTGAGATCAATGGTTACCGAATCGACATAGGGGAGGAGGGCCCGCAGTGGCTCGGGGCTCATGGATCCGTTGGAATGAAAAATGACCCGAATACCCTCTGCACGAGCAAGTTTTGCCACATCATAGAGATATTCAAAAAGCGAGGTAGGTTCGTTGTAGGTGAAAGATATGGTTGGAACGTTCTGTCTTTTGGCCATATTGACTACCTCTTCAGGAGGAAGCGGTCCGGAGTGACCAATCTCCTCGATGCTGCGCTGGGAAAGATGCCAATTATGACAATACCGGCAACGGAAATTACAGCCGGCACTTCCCAGGCAGAGAATGCGGCTGCCCGGAAGGAAGTGAAATTGGGGTTCCTTTTCTACCGGGTCCACCATCACGGCAGACGGTTTCCCGTAAACAATATTGTAGAGTGTTCCTCCGACATTTTCCCGGTTACGGCAAAAACCCCTTTCACCTTCCTGGATGACACAGTTGCGGAAACAGATATTGCAGCGTACAGCATTGTTTTCCAAACGTTCATAAAACATTGTTTCCCGTTCCAGGTTGATTTCTTCAAGGTGAGGTGTGGCCGAGGAAACCCTTTCACTGCTATCGCTTCCACGGGTGATAAAGCTCATATTCAAGGCGATTACGAATGCGCCCACCGTGATCAAGCCGATAGCTATAAGACGACCTGGAAGACGATCCATGGTATGTAATCCTCCATTCTCACGAATCAACAGAATATATATTCAGCAGGATTGCTTGAGTTTTTTGGAGAAAGGCTGCCAGGATTTATTGCTTGAATATCCGTTCCATGGGACGATCAGCTGTTGTTTCCGCGGCTTTTTGAATTATTGTTCGTGCACTGAAGCGGCGCCTTCCGGAAAGAAACCGGACGTCACTTAATGGACGAGTGACCCCATAATTATTGCGGCGAGCGAAACCAAGCCTGGTTTTCCCGCCCTTTCTACGCATTGTTCCACCCCCAAAAGGTGATGCTCTTATTATACTCTCTGTACAGGAGGGAACAAGGTGCCCTCACAAAAGTTTTCAGTTATTGCTGCAGAAGAAGAATCATTAAAAACTTATTCTTTTTCAAAAAGAATATTTTGAACGGTTTTTTTGAGCACAGGTACCAGTGCGGGGTCAAACCTGCGGCCTGCCTCCTGTTTGATTTCTTGGAGAGCCTCCTCTACACTTTTTGGTGGACAAAAGGGCCGATGGCTGATAATTGCGACAAAAGCATTGATCAGGCTCGAAGCCCTGGCCAACCGTGGGATTTCATCATTTTTCAAGCCGGCCGGATATCCGTGGCCGTCCCAACGCTCACGGTAAGCGAGGATCGTTTCTGCTAGGTTTGCAAGTTGAGGAAAAAACTGGCAAATGCGGGAGCCTATTTCGGGATGTCTTTTCACAATTTCCCACTCTTCGTCGCTCAGGGGTTCTTTTTTGCAAAGAATATCAAGGGGCAAAGCAATTTTGCCGATGTCGTGTACAGTAGCCAACAGTAAAAAATCCTGTAAATCCCGTTCGGATAGATGAAGCTCTTTTCCCATGGCAAGATGGAGAGCCAGGTCAAGGCCCTTGTGATCACTCATACACTGCTTCTTGAGTTCCCGCATCCGCTGTTTTAAGGAAAAGAGAAAAGTTTGACGGATTGTTCTTGAATGGAGGGTTTTTTGATGAAACATCTTTTCCTCCGCTTCCTGGAGCAGGTCCATAAGACCTACAGCTGTGTCTTTTTTGGTAGCCAAACCAGTGGAAACACTTATAGGGATAGGTTGCCATTCACTCTCTCCACAACGCTTTTCTACTCTCGAGCGGATTTCCTCGCCGGCGGTTGGCGGGGTTTGGGGTAAAAGGACGGTGAATTCATCTCCTCCCCAACGGGCTACAACATCTTCTTGACGGCAGCACTCCCGTAAGATACCGGCGAACTTTTTTAAGAGCTCATCTCCTTTGTGGTGTCCGAAAGCATCGTTAACGAGTTTCAATCCGTTCACATCTGCCAGGAGGAGGGTTAAAGGATACTGGCGAGGAGTGTCGAGACGGGAGAGCTCTTCTTCAAAATATCTTCGATTATAGAGTCCGGTAAGACGATCGTGGAAACTATTCTCTAATATTTTCCGTTGTTCATAAGAACGTGTGAATGCAAAAAAAGATTCCTCCGTCTCGTGTATGATCAACCGAGGGTTTTTAGATTGACGATCGGAAGCCGGTTTCAATTGTCTTTCCTGCTCACCGCCTTCCTTCTTATCGTAATTTTGCATTGCAGATAAAGGGTCTTCCATAATCCGCTCTTCATTGTTTTTGCTCCGTATCATTTGGGGTGTATCGGTATCAAGATGGTTTTCTGAAGGATTGGGTTTTTCATCACAATCAATATCAGGTATTTCCGATCCTATTTGCTGGCTGGTGTCCCGTATGAGCTCTTGCTTAAAATCAATTCTTTCGAAAAAGCCTCTTTTCAGGCTTCTCTTTTTCACTTAGAATCACCTGTTCGGCAAGGTCAGACAGCTCCAAACCCCACTAGGTTGAATTTTCTCACCAAGCTCAGATGCCTCCGTGCTTGCAGTACTTTTTGCTCTCTTTCTTTTATCCACAGAATAAGTACAAAAGTTCCAATCCCTTCTGTATAAAGGAAGAAACGGAATTATTGGTTATCGCATTCAGCTTGTGCTCCAGGGAAGGCAGAAATTCGCAAACAGAACATGAAACATATGTTTGCTTATACAAATAAGAGGGAAGGGTACTCAAATGCTTTCCTGTTTTTCCACAATACCAAAAAAATAATTGGAAAATTTCCCCTGAAAAAACTATACCAGAAATTGTATGTTTCGGCAATATCTGGAGGTGTCCATATCTGAAGGTGTCCAGTGTATGCTGTCTCATCTTCTTCGTCTCATCTTCGTTGTTTTCACATGCAGTATCTGTTATTCTTCCCCTATATTGCTTTCATTCAGGAGCTTCTTCTTAAGGAATGGTTTGCCGGTGGAAGAACGTACATCAAATTTCAGTCGGAAAAAAATGGTCAAACAAGTTTTTTTAGCGGTATTGTTTAGTGTGGCCGGCATTGTACTTATTTTCTCCTTTTTCTCCTGGCACGAAATACCGACAGATTTTACCATCCCATATCCAAGCTTTCTTGTTCTGGGATTTGGAGTCCTGGTGGTTGCCTGGTCTATCGATGCAATACGAGTTTTTCTCACTACCCGGGCGTGGGGAAAAAAGATCGGCATAGGTGACGCCTACAATACGGTTTTGTCAGCATATTTCTTTGGTGGTATCACTCCGGCCAACGCGGGAGGGAGTGTGGCGGAGATATATGTCCTCAATCGTGCCGGCCTTACCTGGGGAGAAGCCACAAGCCTCACTGCGATATGTGGCATACTCTATCAGATGGCGCTGGTAATTATGTATTTTGTGCTCTTCCTCGGATCACCCGCACAGATCGTGGTACGCTCACGTCTGCTGAGCCTTATATACAGTTTTTTTATCGTGTATGCTATAGCTATGGCAGCATTGTTCGTGTGTATACAATGGCCGAATCCTATTTTACGTATCACCGGAAAAGTTTTGGACTGGTTGGAACGACGTTTCCCACGCTTTGACCTTTCAAGGCAGAAAACACTGGGTTGGATTGAAAACTTCTTGGGAGAATTCCGTGAGGGTTTTGCCATCCTCTTTCATCGAAAACCCCTGTATCTTTTTCTGAATTTGGGGATGCATACAGTCTATTTCCTGTGTTTGTTCAGTGTAGCGCAATTCGTCATTCTGGCGCTGGGGATTACTCCTTCTTTTTCCACCGTCGTTCGCTTACAGATTCCGGTTTTTTTCACCTTTGGAGTTGTTCCCACTCCGGGTGCGAGTGGCGGGGTGGAGATAGCCCTGACTTCCACTTTCGCTCTGTTGCTCGGTGGAGGAAGAGTGGGAACATTTGTTTTTTACTGGCGGATCATAACCTATTATATTACGCTGGTTATAGGGGGTATTGCCTTTTTCCGAACCCTGGAAAAGTGAATTACAGATGGCGCACAGTGTAGAAAATCACGTCCTCAACAACGGGCGGCAGATGAACTCGTGCACCAAAAAATCTTTGAACCTCAGTGTCGAACTAGGAGTAACAATTATTGCTGTATCGGCTCCGCGGCGGGTGCCTGCGATACATATGCACTCTTTCCCTCCTTCTACGTGACCTCCGTCGACAGCCATCATTCCTATTTCAACGCATACCTGGGTACCATGGCCGAAGATTCGCAGCGTTTTAGCCATGGCCTCTGCTTCTCCTCCTCCATGAAAAGCACCCATGTGAAAGGGCATGCTCCCTGTATGGAAAGCATGGCCTTTTTCACGCAGACGGGGAACGAGAGAAAGATCGAATTCGTGTGTATCGTGCCAGCCGAATTGAGGTGTGATGACAACTGTCCGGATATCTTTTCCATGAAGACGTTCAACGAGCTTCATGGCCGTCCGGCCGGAACGAGAAGCCACCACCAGTGTTTTCATATCTCGCTGGAGCGCGGTTTCTATGGCACGGTGCAGGGTGGTATCAGTATTGTGATCACCGGGTTTTTCGAAGTACAGGGTAGTGAATTCCATCGCTTTATACCTCCTCACTCCATACAGTGAACAAAGAATTGCCCAAGAGCCATTCATCGAAATGCAGACAGTAAGGGTAATGTATGTACCTGGTACAAGCATAGCAGGAAACCGAAACCTGAGACAAGGTATGGAAAGATACGTAAAAAGAGTTTTTACGGAAAAGAAAAGGAGTATGATCCAACTTTCTATTGCTTCACTATTGAAAAAAAGAAAGTTACAGTCTTATAATGAGCGGATATAAGATGAACTCCCTGTAACCATGAGTAGAGAGCATCAGGGAGAGAGAATTCTTTTGAAAGGCGGGTGAAAGAAATGGTAGCGAGCTGGATTTGGGTGCTTGTCCCCATAGCCGGAATTATGGTGGCTATAGTCGCTGTTTTATCCGAACATCGGCAGAAAATGGCAATGATCGAAAAAGGTATGAAACCTGAAGATATGGAATCTCCCTCGAAACCTGAAGACACCCTCAAAGGTGGGATCATTGTTATTGGCATCGGTATAGCATTACTTGTAACACAATTAGTTGGACAGCTCACTGCATGGTTGCTCTTACCGGGATTTGTTTTTTTCTTTATCGGTATCGCTCTGGTGGTAGTGTATCAACTCATCGAAAAAAAGAAGCAATAATTTTTTAGCTGTTTTTGCAGGCATGTGCCGCGGGCAGGGTGACCATAATTATCATTCAAAGGTATGAAAAGGTATGAACGGGCATTGGAAAGATCACAGGAGGAAGAATAATGGCAACTCTCCGAATCACCCGAGCCCATGTACTGCCTGACCCGCTCAGCCGGCTTTTGGAACTTCATCGATTATGTTTTAGTGATTACGTAGGGGTTCTCCCATCCGAGCAAAGTTTCCTCGAATGGTACCTGAAAAGACCGGGAGGAGGGGAAGGAAATGTTTTTGTTTTCAGGAACGGTGATAGTGTTATCTCGGCTCTTTTTCTCACCCTTTCACACTTTCGCCTGGGAGATGACTATCTGCCGGTCGGTATAATCGATACCGTGATGACCCACCCGGATTATCGCAAACGCGGTCTGGCGTCCCGTTTGATGGAAGAAGCCGAAAAGTTCATGAGAGAAAAAGGGTGCCGTTTTGGATACCTCTATACAATTCCCGGTACTTCACAATTCGGCCTCTATCAAAAACTCGGTTATCGTGATCATAAGAGAGTTTTCCATCTTTTAAACAACGTGTCCCGGCAAGCTCCGGGCAGTTTCCCTGTCGATGCTTTCAGACTGGAAGAGGCCCGGATATTTTTGAACCGCTTCTTTGAAGAATACAACGGATTTATTCCATTCGAGGACCCCATGTGGAAATGGAGAAAAATCATCCGCCCCCCCATGCTTCCGATACACATCTTGAATTATGGAAAAACAGCTATCCAAAGCTCGATTACTGTTAGTATGGCCCAAGTTACCACGGGTAAAGGCGACTGGGTGGAAGCTGCTTTTCTCAGCGACTGGGCAGGGATTTCCCCAAGCGACCTGGAGATGGTTCTACGCTCCGCCCTTTCTATTGTACCTGGGGGAACCGTCTGTGATATTCTGTGCCCCGTTGATAATATTGAGGAGTGGGATATCCTTGTGAATAACGGTTTTCAAAAAGCTACCGAAGAGTCAGCCATGCTGTATCCCCTGGATGAAGGAGCCCGAATACTCCTGGGCAACAACCGGGAAGGGAAATGGTATCCCCTGATCGAGTCAGTCGTGGGTGCGTAAGGTGCGTCCTGTAGGAAAAGGAATGAAACACAGATGGACCTGTTATCTTTGTTATGATTGTACGTATTTATGTATTGAAAAATGAACCAAATCACATCGAGGATAGATCGAAAATGTCAATCAAGGAGAGGAGGAGAGAGTATGAAAGCGCATTTCAATGGTACAGTGATTGCCGAAAGTGACCAAACTGTGGTGGTGGAGGGAAACCATTATTTCCCCCCTGATTCAGTGAATAAGGAATACCTTGAAGTCAGCAACCATACATCAGTTTGCCCCTGGAAAGGAGATGCGAGGTATTACCATGTGAAGGTCGGCGACAAGAAAAGTGAAAACGCTGCATGGTATTATCCCGAACCAAAGGAAAAGGCTCGCCATATTTCTGGATATGTGGCATTCTGGAAAGGTGTAACGGTAGAATAAATGGTGAGATTTTCTACAACCATTTTTCCAGGAATGAGAGTACTTCTTTTCTCATGGCAGCCGTTTCAAAATGCGCGGTAGGAGAGCGCAGGAGTTGCCATGCATCCATTGCGCCTTCTCTCTGATACACTTCACGTAATTCCGTTTCGATGCGGTCAAGGCCGGCAGGCGGCGTGAGAGGGTCATACATACCATTGAGGCTCAAGTGCGGACGGGGAGCAATCAAGGCATTGATGCGGGCGGTTGTGAAAAATCGCAAGAGACCGGGAACATAATAGTATACACCATGTCCATCGAGACCTCCTGACTTGATAAGAGCTAAAAAGTCAGTGAGACAGCACAGGTCGATGCACACTTTCACCCTGGTATCAAGTGCCGCTATCCACCAGGCCATGGTACTTCCCATGGACATTCCCAAAGTTCCCAGCCGGCCTGCATCAACATCACTTCGTGAGGTGAGGTAATCAAGGGAACGCAGACTGTCGTATACCATCATTCCCCACATGACCCTTCCATTCCAAAGCATCTCTTTGAATATCTCGGATTCCGTTCTCCCCCTTCGTTCTCCGAAGCCCCAGTGGTCGATGCATAGTGCCGAGTATCCGCGCCCGGTTAAAACTTCCGCGTAAGGTGGTGAATGCATATAAGTTCGTCCGTGCAGAAGTTCGTCTTTCCCGATATGGTATTCATGTCCATGAGAGTGATTGTAGAGTATGGTGGGCCGAGGTGCCGTATCTTCCAAGGGGGAGACAAAGATCCCCGGGACGGGTTCGATACCGTTTAGATCGAGGAGGAGTCTTTCCAGACGGTACTTTCCGCGTTTTTCCACCTCTATTACTTCACTCGATAGGCTTCGGTCGAGATCAGGCAGTTCACCAAGCAGGTTCATAAGTTCTTTTCGAGCGGTTTCTTTCTCTGCTTTTTTCATGATTCCCCTCCTCTGTAAAGGCCGTGAGGAGTAAGGAGT
>PWXL01000127.1 GCA_003561145.1 Candidatus Atribacteria bacterium | reverse complement strand
TGATATATAATACTTTTTATTCAACCGTGAGGAAGAGAAATATTGGTTTACAAAGTGATCCCCTTTTGAATGTGCTGTTGCATGATGTAGGCGCCTCATTGAAAAAAACGAAGTGAAAGACTAAAATCAATACCGAAAAATGGAAGGGAGAAACAATGGCTTCCGTCGAGAAATACACTGCCGCGTTGGATGTGAGTAAAACAGCATCCAACTTCTTCAGGCTGATACGCCCCAACCTGGGGCTGTACATCGCGTTTTTGGCCTTGGTTATCGCTGGGTCACTGCTCTCATCGGCCTTTTATAATCCTCGCAATGTGTTCAATATTATGAGACAGGTTACCGCCCTGGGTATCATGAGTGCTGGAATGACATTCGTGATTCTCACTGGAAACGGAGGAGTCGACCTTTCAGCGGGTTCAACCCTATCCCTCGCTACCTGTGTGGCTGCCGGAGTGATGGCCGGCCAGAGAGAACTGATCATTCCGGTAATCCTGCTGGTATTGGGAGTCGGAGCACTGATCGGCATGGCTAACGGGGTACTCGTTACCAAGTTCAGGACCGACCCTTTTATCACCACCTTGGGCATGATGATCGTGGTACGAGGCATTGCCTTGTATTATACGCAGGGTCAACCTTTCGGGCTGGTCGCGCGGGAATTTCGTGTGCTTTCGGAAGGAACGATAGGGCCCATACCCATGCCGGGGCTGCTCTTGATCCTGGTTTTTATTCTTGGAGGAATTGTACTGAGAAAAACCACTTTCGGGCGCCGGTTGTTCGCTATCGGGGGGAACCAGGAAGCAGCCCGCCTGTCGGGCATTCGTGTAAATATGTATAAAAATCTGGTCTATATCATCTGTGGGCTTACCGCTGCCTTTGCCGGCCTTATCCAGGTTTCCCGTACCACGGTGGGCGATCCTACTATGGGAACCGGCATGGAACTCAACGCTATCGCGGCTGTCATTATCGGAGGAACGAGTTTCGCCGGGGGAATCGGAGGTCTCAGTGGGACCATCGCCGGCGTCTTGATCATCGCAGTCATTGGAAACCTGATGAACCTGATGAATATATCCGCATACGTCCAGGGTATGGTGCAGGGGTTGATTATTCTGGGAGCTGTGGTTATGCAAAGAAGGAAAGATTAAAAAAGGGGGAGGTGGTATTGGCCTTCTGTAAACCTGTAGAGAAGCAAGTGAAGTACCTGTGAGTTCTTGTAGGATGGATGATGTACATTTACACACCCAAGTAAAGGGAGGATTCAGACACATGCTGAAAAATAAATGGTGGGTAGTTGTAATCAGTGCACTGATCATCACCTTGGCGGGTGGAAGCATTGCTTTTGCTGGCAGTCATGAAGATGAATATTTCATCGGTTTCAGTAATTCCGGTGTGGGCAACGTATGGGCGGCGGCCTTTTATGACCGGGTGGTTGCGGAACTCGAAGCACTTGATAACGTGAGATTCACCCACGCTGACGGTGGGGACGACGCCATAAAACAGATGGGTGATGTCGAAGACATGATGGCTATGGGTGTGGATCTCCTCATCATCCGCCCGGACACCCCTGAAATCCTCGCCGTGGTGGTTGATGAAGCATACGAAGCCGGAATCCCCACAGTCATTGCCGGAAGAGATGTAGCGACTGATAATTACACCTCCTTCGTGTGGGTGGATGACGTGATGCTGGGAAGAGCAACCGCCCAGGCAGCAGTCGATCTTTTGATTGAAAAATACGGCGAACCCCGCGGGAAAGTGGCAATTCTCCAGGGGTATATGCCGGGGGGTTCTGCGCGTAGCCGCGACCAGGGCACCATGGAAGTGTTGGAACAGTATCCGGACCTTGAAATCGTCGCACGCTTACCGGCAGACTACGTACGCGCAACAGCACGGGACGTCATGGAGGACATTCTCATGGCCCAGCCGGAAATCGACGTTCTCATCACCCATGCCGGTGAAATGGCAGTCGGTGCGATTGAAGCTATGGATGCCATGGGACGCAAGGGTGAATTCCCGGTAACCAGCATCGACGGATATAACGGGGTCTTGAAAGCTATCGGCGAAGGGTATGCTCATTATACCGCTTTGTACCCGGTAGCCATGGGAGCTTTGGCAGTTGAGGTAGCCCTGGATATCCTGGCAGGCAAAGAAGTGGAAAAGAACATCGCCATGGAGGTTTCAGCTGTTACTCCTGAAAACGTTGAAGAGTTCGTGGATTGGGATGCACCCGACTCCCTCTTCGCTCACTGAGGTAACGTGATTCTTCAATTTATTATGAATCCAAGGAATCCGTAACCATTCCCCTCTCTCCTTTCACTTCCGGAGAGAGGGGATCATTTTGTACGGGGTGAATATCAATCATGTATGCGAAACACCGCTATACAATAACGAGTAACAGTCCTACGGCTTTATTCCTTTTCATATAATATGTACTTACGTGCAATGAATTCGGTTGAAAGACAGCTTGGGCATGCGCAGCTGTCTTTCCCGGAGGTGCAAAAATATGTTATTGAAGATGCGTAATATTAATAAAAAATATCCCGGTGTACAGGCCCTTGACGATGTTGATTTCTCCCTGGAAGCAGGAGAGGTCCACGCGTTAATCGGGGAAAACGGTGCAGGCAAATCCACCTTGATGAAGATCCTCGGGGGAGCGGAAACCCCTGATTCTGGGGAAATAACCGTTAAAGGTCAAACCCTCTCTCATCTTGATCCACTGGCAGCCAGAAAAGCCGGGATTGCCGTCATCTACCAGGAACGAAATCTCGTTCCTGCCATGGATGCTATGGAGAACATCTTTCTCGGTAAAGAACTCCAAGGTATGCGCGGGTTCATCAATTCCAATTTGATGTACCGTGAAACAGAAAAGCTTTTCCAGTCCCTTCATGTTTCCATACCAGTAGATGTTCCCGTCATAAAGCTCCCCGTAGCCCAACAACAAATGGTAGAGATTGCCAAGGCGCTTTCTGAAAACGCTGAAGTGCTGGTGATGGACGAACCGACCGCCGCACTCACCGAAAAAGACGTGGAGAATTTATTTTCCATCATACAGCGCTTGCGGGAAAAAGGGGTGGGAATTATCTATATTTCCCACCGGCTCGAGGAGGTTATGTCTTCTTGTGACCGCTACACGGTTTTACGAGACGGAAAAGTGGTAGGAAGTGGCAACATCACTGACGTTGACGAACAAAAACTCGTGAACATGATGATCGGCCGCAAACTGGAAAAAGAAGTGTCCGGGAAGAAAAGCTCTGCAGTCGGACAAGAAGTCCTCCGGGTAGAGGGACTCACCAGGGGAAATGTGCTCAAAAACGTGAGCTTCAGTGTGTACTCCGGTGAGATAATGGGAATCGCCGGCTTGGTTGGTTCAGGCCGGACTGAGGTTGTGCGGACGATTTTCGGTGCCGATCAACTTGAATCAGGTACCATATATTTAGATGGCAAACCCGTAAAAATTGATTCTCCCCATACGGCAGTCAAGTTGGGAATCGGTTTTTGTACTGAAGACCGGAAAACCCAGGGGCTGATACTTCCACTTCCCATACGGGAAAACGTGGGGATATCCTCACTGCATAAGTTCTGTACAATGGGATTGGTGAGCGAACAAAAACAGGATGAATGTACTTACCGGTTAACGAAGAAACTTGACCTTCAGCCACCGGATATCTGGCGCACCACCGGTAACCTCAGTGGTGGGAACCAGCAAAAAGTGGTACTGGCCAAGTGGCTCGCGACTAACTCTCGGGTATTGATTCTGGATGAACCAACCCGGGGTATAGATGTCGGGGCCAAGGCGGAAATACATAATTTGATGCGGGAATTGGCCGAACAGGGTTTAGCCATCATCATGATTTCTTCCGAACTTCCTGAAATTCTCCTCATGAGTGACCGGGTACTTATCATGTACCGGGGCGAGGTGCGCGGGGAACTTCCCCGGGAGAAGGCAACGCCCGAAATCGTATGGAACATAAGCCAGGGTCTTCAACCAGCAAAAGCTTCTTCCTGATTCATCTACGGGCTGATCCATGACTGCGGGTACATACTGTATGGATCATTCACTCGAGAGGGGTGTGTGTGATCCGGGATATTCCCACACCCCCCTCTCCCTCCCTGTAGCTGTTTCTGTTGAAGTTTGATTCTTTAGCCCTTCACCGCCCCCGCGGTAAGACCTGCGACAATCCGGCGCTGAAAAATAAGGACCAGCGTTACCACGGGAACGGTGACCACAACCACGGCGGCCATGATCTCCCCGAAGGGTTCCTGCCGGGCTACAAGCGCGGGGAAAAGAGCGATGGCTACCGGTACTGTGCGGGCGGCCGGCTCGATGGATGTAAAGGTGAGAGCGAACAAGTACTCGTTCCAGGCGGCGATAAAGGCTAAAAGTCCCGTGGTTACGAGAGCCGGTGCGGTGAGCGGGAGAAGGATAAGGCGAAAGGTTTGCAATGAAGTAGCTCCATCTACCTGGGCCGACTGCATAATTTCCTTCGGTAACTCCCTGAAAAAGGATGTAAGGACCCACACAGTAAAAGGCAAAGTAAATATCATATAGGAAAAAATCATTCCCGGTATGGCGGTCATCCCAAATCCCGTAATTATCGCATACAATCCGGAGAGGATTGTTACTTGTGGAAACATGGTCATGGAGAGAATAAGGTAGAGCATGGATGATTTACCGGCAAAACGCAGTTTCCCCATGGCAAAAGCTGCAAATGCTCCGATCCCGAGCGAAATGGCTGTGGCGGCGGTAGCGACGATTCCGCTGTTCCGCAAACCCCGAATAAACTGCGGATGGGAAAAAACAGCTTGATAATTACGCAGCGTAGGTGTGAATTCCATGGTTGTGGGATGGCGGGGAACAAACGTGGTGGGTGTCATCATCAACTGAGCTTCACTCTTCAGAGAAGAATTGACCGCCCAGTAAAAGGGGAAAAATAAATAAAACACAATAACAGCGACCACCACCCAAAAAAGAACACGATAGAGGTACTTGGCTGTTGTGCGAGTCAATCCTTCTCCACCCCCAGTAAGCGGATATAGGCAACCGCAAAGCCGAAAATAATGAAAAATATCACCACCCCGATAGCGGATGCCAGACCCATAGCCCTGTTTCCAATAAGCTGGTAATAATTGTAGCTGGCCATGGAATAACGTGATTGTGCGAGCATCACCTGGAACACGTCAAAAGCACGCAAAGCATCGAGTGTCCGAAATACGAGTGCCACAGCAAGAGCCGGCTTAATGAGAGGGAGGGTTATGGCACGGAATTGCCGCAAGACACTTGCCCCGTCCACTCTGGCGGCTTCATACAAATCATTGGGAATGAGCTGCAGGCCTGCAAGCAGAATAAGGGCCATAAAAGGCGTCGTTTTCCACACATCCACCATGATGACCGAGGGAAGCTGCCATTCACTCTGTCCTAGAAACGAAATGTGCCCCTCACCCCAGCCCAAGCGTTGAAATATGACATTGGCTACCCCCACCCTGGTAGGAGCGAGCATCCATTGCCACATACGTGCTGAAACAACCGTTATCACCGCCCACGGTACAAGCATCACCGCTCGCATAAGCCCTCGTCCCTTAAAATTGCTGTTGACCACGAGGGCAATGCCAAGGCCGAGAATTGTTTCCAAAAACACGGAAACTACGGTAAAAATCAATGTATCCTGAATGGCACGTATGAAGGTTGGATCGGTGGCACCCCATACATAGCGTCTCCCGAAAATTGTGAACTGGGTCAGCTGCCTGTAGCGGCGGGGTTCCCGAGGTAAGACCTGTATCGGTCTTTCATAAAGAGGCTCGCCCGTGTCTGGGTCCACCATCCGCTCACCGGTCTCTTCGTCTACCAGGGGAGGCAGTTCCATAACGGTCATTCCCAGAAGCCGGCTGTAGTTTGCTCCCCCTACATACTCAGGTTCCCTGGGACTTGCAAAGGTACGGTCCGTAAAGCTGGTATAAAACACCAAAACAAGAGGATAAAAGGCCACCAGTATCAACACCACAAGTGTGGGGAGAAGCAGCTGGTAGGCCAGCCTCTTCTCCTGCTGCATGAGGGTGATATTTCTACGAGGTTTCATGGTTTAAGCCTATAAGCGGCTGACAGGGAAAATACACGGAGTGACTCATATCCCCCGATGTCCGCCCGGCTGCTCCACCCCCTCCCATTTGCGACTCTGTATTATCAAGTGTAGACATATCTTGATCATGTCACAATTTCCCGTACAAGGATTGTGGTGCTCCCGTCCGGCCAGACGGGAGCACCACGGCTTATTTACTTACTTCTGCATCAAGGTTCGCTGATTTCAAATGCGGTGAGATCCTGCAGGTCAAGCTCCAGTTCTTCCAGAGCTCTCTCTGCGTCCATCTCTCCAGTCAGCACAGAGTGCACTGCCTGGAAAAAGAGGGTTGAAACTTCGGCATAGTTCGGGGCGGTTACGGTTGAGGGTCGTGCCACCGCGTTGATGAACACATCATACAGCTCACCGAAGAAGGGAGCCGCTTCTAATACTTCTTCGTCTTCATACAGATCCATAATGGTTGGATTGAATGTCCCTTCAATGGCCCTGATTTTTTGTTCTTCAAAAGATGTCATGAAAAGCGCTACATCAGCTGCCACTTCGGGGTTTTCACTATAGCGGCTCACCGCAAGCTGCCACCCGCCCAAGGTAGCCGCACCATGCCCGGCTCTGCCGGCCGGAAGTGGTGACACGTCGAACAATCCTGCAATCGCACTGTCTTCTGCGTGACCCAATGCATACGCATACGGCCAGTTCCGCATGAAGGCCGCGTTTCCAGCCTGCCAGGTGGAGCGGGACTCTTCTTCCATCATGCCCACCACACCCGGAGGTGATATCGTTCCTACCCATCCGGCTGCCATTTCAATCGCCTCAACTGCATAGGGGTTATTTATCGTGATATAACCATCCGGGCTCACGATAGTCCCCCCGCCATTGCTGTATATCCATTCCAAGGCATCACAGGTAAGGCCTTCGTAGGCGGCGCCTTGCCAGACAAAGCCCCAGAAATCCTCATATCCCTTTTCTCTCTCCCCTTCCTGGATTGCACTCGCTGCTGCCTCGAGTTCCTCCCAGGTG
>PWXL01000201.1 GCA_003561145.1 Candidatus Atribacteria bacterium | reverse complement strand
CTGGATTCTGAATACTCAGCCTCTACTTGGTATTTTTTAATGTTTTTGCCCAACGTGCACCGGCTGTTTTTAGGGTTTTGGGATTTCGGAACGAACTGAAGAAGGCTTTTTGACCGGTAATGGTGGCACCTCTTGATTCAAGTTCTTTTTTCAGTTTTGCCAGTGCTTTGGAGGTTCCGAAGAGCGCAGCGGTGACAAATATTGCAACCGTTTTGTTTTTCCAGTCGGTATGATTGATAAGACTGAAGACAGGAGCGGCCACCGTTCCACCCCATATTGGCCCTCCCAATATGATTGTTCGTTGTTTGTTCAGGTTGAGGCTTTCGTGATAAATAGCCGGTAATTGTCCCTTTTTTCTTTTTTGCATCATATCCACGGCACCTGGTTTTTTACCGTGGATTTTCTTCAGCCGAATTTCTTCGGTTCCACATTGAAGTTCCAAGGCCACCCCTTGAGCAACAGCTTTGGTTTTTCCTCCATGACTGTAATACGCGACTACCGTTTTCACACTGTAACCCCCCTTTATATATTAAAAACGATAAATTTCCTCATCACTGAGTAATTGGAAACCATTATGTTTCAAAATTTCCTGGGCTTGAGGCTGGTTTTCCACCTGGAGTACCAGAACTGCTTTTTTGCCGCTTTCCACCACAAACCCATAGGCATCTTCGATATTCAGGTTATATTTGTTCAGCACGAAAGATATCTGATGGAGACCACCCGGGATATCAGGAATGATGACAGCAATAACTTCCTGCAGGTATGTGGGTATATTGTTTGAGCGAAGTATGTCATAGCCTTTTTTTGGTTGATCGGGAAGTATCTTGATTACTCCAAACCCATTGGCACTCGAGATAGTGATAGCTCGTATGTTGACCTTTTCCTCGGATAAAAGGCGGGTAATTTTTTCTATCCTTCCGGGTTTGTTTTCAGCAAAAACGGAGATCTGATGTGCCATAATGCATTCTTCCTCCCCTCAATTTCACAATTTCCTCTGGTCAATGACACGAACGGCTTTCCCTTCTGTGGCGGGAAGGCGTCCTGGTTCTACAAAAACCACCTCCGGTGTGACCAAAATCTCTGAACGAAGCTCCCCACGCAAACGTTCTTGAAGCCTTTCTAATCTTAAAAGGTCACCAAAGAAAAGTTCCGGTATGATTTCAACCTCGATACGGAGGGTATCTTTAAAGTCATCGCGATCCAGGATGATCCGATAATTTGAACCCACCTCCGAGACATTCATTAAAACTTTCTCAATTTGTATAGGAAATATATTCACTCCCCGAAAAATAAACATATCATCAGTCCTGCCCTGGATTCTCGCAATGCGTTGGTGTGTTCTGCCACAAGGGCACGGTTCTTCCATAATATACGTTAAATCCTTTGTGCGGTAACGTAAAAGGGGGGTAGCCTCCCGGTCCAAAGTGGTGAGGAGAAGTTCACCCAATTCTCCCGGTTTACAGGGTTCTAAAGTTTCGGGTTTGACAATCTCCATGAGGTATGCATCTTCCCAAAGATGCATACCGTTCTGATGGAGGCATTCAAAAGCAACCCCAGGACCGTTCATCTCTGAAAGACCATATGAATTATAGGCATGAGCAGTAAAAGAATCCTGCACTCGACGCCTGGTTTCTTCACTGTGGGGCTCAGCACCGAGAAGAATAATATGTATATTCAAGTCTTTTCGTGGATCCAGCCCATCAGCCTCGATAAGCGTGGATAAAAGGAGAGCATAGCTGGGAATAATATGGAGCACTGTAGAACGAAAGTGACGGAGAAACCATATTTGTCGCCTGGTATTACCAGCCCCGATAGGGATGACCATACTCCCGATCCTTTCAGCTCCATAATGCATTCCCAGGCCACCGGTAAACAGGCCGTAACTCATCATGTTCTGAAATACATCTGTGTTTCTCACTCCCGTCATATACAACGAGCGGGCTACCAGGTCACTCCATGCGTCGATATCTTCTGAGGAGTGGTAAATCACCGTGGGAGTTCCAGTTGTTCCAGAGGAGGAATGGATACGGACGACTTCGTCCCGTGAAGTGGCGAGAAAGCCGAGAGGAAAATTTTTTCTCAGATCTTCCTTGCTTGTTGGCGGAATATGGTGTACATCTTCTGCGGTACGTATGGAAGAAGGGTCAATATGATTGTTTTTGAACATGCTCCTGTAGTATGGAGTATTTTGACAACGCCTCAGGGTGTGTTGTAACTTTTTTTCCTGCAGTTTCATGAGATCATCACGTGCCATGGCTTCGATAGCCTTGTCCCAGATCAATGTATGCCCTCCCTTGTGAGAATGTTACTTTATTTTAACCTAAGCTGACCTCCCCAACCAGAAAATTATCCTATATAATTGAAAAATTAGTGGTTGGTCATATATTGTTTGCCGCGAACGCTTCGCGGGAGACATAAAGGGAGAAAGGGTGATAATATTGGAATTAGAATTCGGAATATTGGTCAGTTTTTTAGCAGGAGTCTTGTCTTTCCTGTCACCCTGTGTTTTAGCCATTGCTCCTGCATACCTCGGCTACGTAAGCGGCGTTGAGACCCTAGAAAGCGATAGGCGCAAAGTAGTCCTGCATACTTTCCTTTTTGTGGTCGGTTTTGCCACGGTCTTTTTCTTGATGGGAATGGGAGCATCAGCACTTGGTGTGACCTTGTTGCAATATCGCTTATGGTTCACACGTATAGCGGGCTTTATCATTATTATATTTGGATTACATATTCTGGGAGTATTCAAGATTAAATACTTGTATGCTGAAAAGAGAATCCGGCCCGGTGAAGGGTTGGGTAAAGCACGCAGTTTTCTCTTGGGCATTACCTTTGCATTGGGTTGGACCCCATGTGTTGGTCCTATCCTTGGCTCAATACTTTTATATGTGAGTACACTTGGCCACATTATCCATGGGGGGGTTTTGCTCGCATTTTATTCGATAGGGTTGGCTTTACCCTTTTTATTTTTGGGTGCGGGGTGGACGTACGCCTTGGGGTTTTTCCGAAAGATTCAAAAAGGAGGACGTTGGGTAGAATTGGCCAGTGGTATTTTACTTGTCTTTTTAGGATTTCTCCTGGTATTCGACCAGATGCACTCGCTTTTGGCCATCCTTGGCATCGATATGTATTTCAGTCCGGAAATGTTTCTTGCACCTCTGTAAGTGCAGTGAGTAGGGAGTCGGGAGTAGTGAAAAACACCAGGAATACAAGGGAAAGAAGTGGTTGGAGGTTTACATGGTAATTCTCGGCAAAGATAAAGCGCCGGTCGAAAGCTTCAGTGATATATCGAAAAGCATGAATCTCTCAAACAGGGTATATCGTGGTATTCGACCTGTCCCGGTCGAGAAGATTATCGGTAGTGTGGGAAGGGGACAGGACCTTTTACCCGGTTTTCGCTTGAAACAGAAAGATATACGTTATTACCGCATACGCAAGACCATGGAAAGAGGAGAAATACTCCCCCCGGTCATACTGTACAAAGTGGGAGATGAATATTATGTGCTTGACGGAAACCACAGGGTGGTTGTGGCCAAGGAGATCGGGATTACATTTTTAGATGCGGAAATAGTGGAGTTTTTCCCGACTGAAAGAAAAGAGAGTCCTACTTTGCGACGAAAAAGGCTTGAATTTGAGGCGGTAACTGGTTTGCGTGGAATAGATGCAAAGGAGCACCGTCATTATGACATATTTCTGAACCACATTAAGGAAAATACCCAAAAAATGGAAATCTTTCAGCAAAGGCCGGTTTCCCTGAAAGAGGCGGCGTTCAATTGGTTTTTGTGCGTCTATACCCCCGCTGTGCAATTGATGGTGGAAAAAGGATTGGAGCAAGCCTATCCCGGGGAGTCCCTCAGTGATATTTTTGCTTATGTTATGGATTATAAGTGGTATCGCAGTCAGAAAGAGGGAAAAGATATAGGTTTTGAGGCAGCCCTGGAAGGTTTTTTAAAAGAGATCATGGGACAGGAAGAACCTGCAGAGGAAAAAAAGAGTTTCATGAAGAAGGTGGAAGGCATGTTGGAGGAGGTTTTACCTTGGCTCAAGAAGCAGTGAAGTGGTTCCAGCTCACCCTGGATGAAGTAGAAAAAACATTGCAGAGTGACGTTGACCATGGTTTACGCGAGCAGGAAATATCCAGGAGACTTCTGCGGCATGGAAAAAATATTCTTGCGGAAAGCAAGAAAAAAACATTGTGGAACATGTTCATCGGACAATTTAAAGACTTCATTGTCCTTGTATTGCTTGCTGCCGCGGTAATATCGGGATTTGTGGGGGAAACTACTGATACCATCCTCATTCTTTCCATTCTTTTTCTCAATGCAATATTGGGAATGTTGCAGGAAAACAAAGCCAATCGTGCTCTTGAACTTCTCCAAAAAATGTCTCTACCCGATACCGAAGTGCTCAGGAATGGTATAAGGATGCAAGTGAGCTCAGAAGAGCTCGTGCCGGGTGATGTAGTAATTTTGCGCGAAGGGGATTTTGTCCCCGCCGATATGAGATTGGTGGAAGCTGTTAATCTTCGTGTAGATGAATCAGGATTGACTGGTGAGTCGATTCCAGTTGAAAAGACAGCACAGAAGATCGATGAAGATGTCCCTCTTCCTGACCGCATAAACATGGTTTTTTCCGGAACGGTGGTGACCTATGGGAGAGGAAGGGGATTTGTGACTGCCACTGCAATGGATAGGGAAATCGGCAGGGTGGCAAAAATGATCGAGCAAGAGAAAGACGTGGTTACTCCATTGCAAAAGCGCCTGGCAGCCTTGGGAAAACTCCTGGGAACAGTAACAATGTTCCTTTGTGGAGCTATTTTTTTCCTGGGGTGGCTGAGAGGCGAACCGGTGGCGGAGATGTTTATGACGGCGGTGAGTTTGGCCGTAGCGGCCGTGCCCGGGGGGTTGCTGACCATTTTTACCATCGTGCTTGCTTTGGGAGTATATCGTATGAGTCGCTTTAACGCTATTGTGCGGCGTCTTCCTTCTGTTGAAACCCTGGGCTGTTCCACGTACATATGTACAGACAAAACGGGTACCCTGACGCAAAACCGAATGGGTGTCCAGGTATTTCTCACTGCTGAAGAGGTGGTAAATGGTTTTCAGCCAGCTGGTTTGGACAGCGAAAAAGCACTTTTGGATATCTTTGTGTTGTGCAATGATGCTTCAGTTGATGGAGAAAGGCGTTTTGGAGACCCCACGGAACTTGCGTTAGTTGATTTTGCTGCAAAAAAGGGAATTGCTGTCGACGAGCTGAGGAAGGCATATCCTCGTTTGAAGGAAATACCCTTTGACAGTAAAAGAAAGATTATGTCGACAGTCCACCGCATGGGAGAATCGGAACACCTTCTTGTGAAAGGAGCGCCGGATTTTTTGTTGGCCCGCTGCAGCCGTATTCCACGCAACGGGGTAGAGGTTCCCCTGGGGGAAAAAGAATACCTGCAAGTGAGTAAACGCATTGAGCAGATGGCAGAAGAAGGTCTGCGGGTGCTGGCGTTTGCCTGGAAAGATCTTGTTCATCATGAATCCTTCAACGAAGAAACAGAAGCGAACCTCGTGTTTGCAGGTTTGGTCGGCTTGATTGATCCACCACGTCCGAAAGTAAAAAAAGCCCTGCAGGATGCAAAAAGTGCCGGCATGCGCACGATAATGGTTACAGGCGATAATCCTGTAACCGCTCGTTCGATTGCCCGGAGCTTAGGGATGTTAGAAAATGATGGTGAGGTTGTGACCGGTGTTGAACTGGAGAAGCTCACTGATCAGGAACTCCGTGAGAAGATAGATAAAGTACGGGTATTCGCACGAGTATGGCCTGAACAAAAACTGAAAATTGTTGAAGCACTGCAGGAACGAAAAGAGATAGTAGCGGTTACGGGCGATGGAGTAAACGATGCACCTGCGCTGAAACGCGCCGATATCGGTGTGGCCATGGGTTCCGGTACCGATGTTGCGAAAGAAGTAGCTGACGTTGTTCTGCTTGATGATAATTATGCCACCATTGTGAAGGCGATTGAGGAGGGAAGAGTCATCTTTGACAATATCAGGAAATTTGTCGTATACCTCCTTTCATGTAACCTTGGTGAGGTTTTTTCCATATTTTTCCCCATTCTTTTTGGTTTTACCCGGCCCCTCATTCCGGTACAGATACTGTTAGTGAACCTGGTCACGGATGGATTACCTGCACTTGCCATGGGTGTTGATCCTCCCGAACCAGGGGTTATGAAACGACCTCCGCGCAATCCAGGTGAGGAAATCATCACACCGTTTTATTTGAAAGTTATATTTTTTATCTCTTCATTTATCACGTTGGCCGTGGTGGCTGCTTTCTTGCTGGGTTTACGAAGAGGAGGTGTGGAAACCGGGCGCACCATGGCTTTTTTCACCCTCGCTGTCTCGGAGCTATGGCGGGCTTACAGTACGCGTTCTGAAGTACGAAACTTCTGGCGTATCGACCCTCGAACCAACCTCCCCCTGATCGGTGCATGTTTGCTTTCAGCTTTGATTGTCATTTCCACCATTCTGATAGAACCCTTGCGGGTGGTGTTCGGGAATACCAAGCTGGATACGACCGAGTGGATGGTGGTCTGTGTACTTTCGTTGGTACCTTTTGCCGCCAACGAGTTGTGGAAATATGTGAAAAGGGTGATGAGCGGATGATGATTGAAAAGAGGAGGTGCGGCATGGAGTTTACTCTTGTACCAATAGAAAATCCTGAAGGTTATAATTTTATTATGGGACATTCGCACTTCATTAAAACGGTTGAGGACCTGCACGAGGTATTGGCGGGGGCTTCTCCTGCCTTAAAGTTCGGACTGGCTTTTTGTGAGGCATCCGGACCCTGCCTGGTTCGTTATTCAGGTAATGACAGCGAATTAATGGAGCTGGCGAAAAAAAACGCTTCGGCACTTTCAGCAGGCCATTTGTTTATCGTTTTTCTCAAGGAGGGATTCCCGGTAAATGTACTCAACGCTGTGAAAATGGTTCCCGAAGTATGCCGAATATTCTGTGCAACAGCGAACCCGGTAGAGGTGGTTGTGGCTGAAACAGGGCAAGGGAGAGGTGTAATGGGGGTTATCGATGGTTTTTCGAGCAAGGGATTTGAAACATCAGAGGATATAGAACAACGAAAGAAACTCCTGCGGGATTTTGGGTATAAGCTGTGATATATGATGGTG
>PWXL01000274.1 GCA_003561145.1 Candidatus Atribacteria bacterium | reverse complement strand
GCGGCCGAACCCGGAAACCGAAGCCATTGCTATGAGAGCTGTAATGGAGCATGAGCAAGCCCAGGGAAACCAAGTTTACGATGTACACGAGAAGGATCTGGGTTACGATATTACAAGTCTTAACCTTAACTCTGGTGAGTTGCGACTCATAGAAGTCAAAGGTTTGTCAGCATCAACCGGTACCATCATCCTCACGCCTAACGAAAGGCGGGTGGCTGAGGACCGCCGTGATTGTTATTGGCTCTATATCGTTACAAACTGTGCCACCAATCCGATCATTCAAGACCCGATCAAAGATCCGGCCAGATTCCCTTGGCAGGAGGTTACAAAGGTCGCCCACTACCAGCTCGAAGTGAACGCCATGACGAGATCGATGATGATCAGGGAGGATCAACCACAGTATGGCCAGAGGGATCAAGAATGAGGAAAAAAATGGCCAACCGTAAGACCGTGTTTGTCAGTAGCGTTCAGAAGGAACTCCATGCTGAGCGTCGGGCTGTCAAGAACTTTCTGAGAAACGATCCCTTGCTCAGGCGTTTCTTTGATGTTTTCCTTTTACCGGAGCGCCTCAGGGAGACCCACGCCTCAATTCCGCGCAATCCGTTGATTGCCGAACCCCTCTATCTTGCCCGCTACATTGAAAAAGCCGGGAATGGCACGCTGGACATGATTGAGCGCTGCGGCGAAGCCGGTCTTCCATCACCGGATTTCGAGGAACGGGCCGGTCAGTTCGTAACCACCATTTGGCGGGATTGGCTGACGGATGCAGTGATATCCGGTCTTGGCCTCAACGAAAGACAGATGAAAGCCTTGGCTTTTGTAAAAGTACATGCTCGGATTACGAACAAAGATTATCGTGATTTGACGGGGTCTACCATTCGAACGGCCTCGCGGGATCTCGAGGAACTGGTTACAAAGGGCGTCCTGCGCAAAATAGGTGTAACCAGCCGGGGTGCCCACTATGTCCTGGCTGGGAAACAGGACGAAAAGAGGGCAAACAGGACATGAGTGCTGTTAGCATGGAAACTGGACATAAACTGGACAAATAGGACATTGGTTTCTCGACAGAAATGCCGGTCACAAATATGAAAATCATGAGGCAACAGCCATGAGGGAGCGCACCGACCTTCTCTTCTATGGACACGACCTCTCCGATGTTCTACGGGCGAACTTGGAAGGCGCAAAGACCGATTTAGATCAAATTCCAGAAACCCAATTCATCCAGTCGAGCGATAGCGACATTGTCGAACACGTGTATTCCAAACGAGAGGTAATCCCTCTGGAACTATACGAGGATCAGAAGGAAATGGAAATACAGGAAACGCAGGTTGATGTCCGTCATGATTTCAATCGAGCCATTTTTGACAAGAGCAGGCCTTGCATGATTGCTGGTTTACGAATTACGGTCATTGTTCCATTCTCTGGCGATGCCAATCTGTGGCGGTACCGGCCAAGCGCTTTCACCCTGAACCCTCCACGCGGTCAGGTCAGAGTCTCACGGGATATTAACATCGGCCATCTTGAGATAGTTTTAGAGCGGCCATCTGACAGCTTGGGAGATGGTGGTGAAATTAAGCGGGAGGTTGAAAGCACGCTCAGAAGTGTCCAGAACTACCTGAGCAATATAAGAGGAGAGGTGGACGCACATAACAAGCAACTGCGTGAACACATTCAAGAGTACACTGCAAACCGTCGAACACGCCTTGGAAGGCACACGGAAGTCGTCAAAGTACTGAACATCCCATTGAGAAAAAGGGCCGATGTACCCGATTTGGCAGCATTGCCCATCAAACGAAAATTGGTAAAGCCACTTCCGTTAGCACTGGAAAAATCTGCAGAGTGGGGAATTCGTGAGGAGGATTACGCGCATATTTTGAATGTGATTCGTCATGAAGGGCGTTCGTTCGAAGCAACCCCTGGGACCTTCGTCAAGCATGATGAGGAAGAACTGCGCGACATCATCCTGGCCCATCTCAACGGCCACTACGAGGGCGATGCATCTGGGGAAACCTTTCGGCGCACAGGCAAGACAGATATCCGTATTGAATTTGAAAATCGGTCTGCATTCGTCGGGGAGTGCAAAGTGTGGCGTGGCCCAAAGCAGCTCATTGAGGCGATTGACCAGCTTCTTGGCTATATGACCTGGCGTGATTGCAAAGCAGCATTGATCGTGTTCAACAGGGACGTGGCAGGATTCTCCGGCCTTCAATTGGCTATGGAAAATTCGTTGGAAACACATCCCACCTTCGCCGGCCGGGTCAGAATTGATCATCCGGGGGAATGGCGAGTCCGGGTTCGCTCCGGCCAGGACATGGATTGTGAGATCATCCTGCATGTATTCCTGTTCAATCTGTATGTGCTGAAGAAGACAAAAGAAACCGCGAAGGTTCAAAAATGATTCCTAAAGAATGTAAGCGTCTGGCTGAAGTTGATTTTCCTATTGCAGTAGTTTCCAAACACTCAGCACGGGAAAAATCCATTCGTCATGGACATCCATCGACACTCCATCTCTGGTGGGCACGAAGGCCGTTAGCTGCATGTCGGGCTATGCTCATGGCGCTTCTTCTGCCCGATCCCTGCGACCCGCTTTGCCCTGCGGTATTCAAGGTGAGTGCGAGGGAATCCTTGCTTCGAATGCCAGGACGGAACACCCCGCTCATGACCAAACAGGTAAAATCCGATGAAGGATTGCGTAAAGCGCTTCTTGCCTTCATCGGTGATCTTGCCGATTGGGACAACTCTGCAAACAACAACTTTCTCACTACGGCCCGCGCACTTGTTAAGGCAGCTCATCCGGATGAGACACCGTTGGTCGTGGACCCGTTCGCCGGGGGCGGCTCAATTCCTCTAGAGGCCTTAAGGCTTGGCTGCGAGGCATTCGCCAGCGATCTCAACCCCGTAGCCTGCCTCATACTCAAGGTCATGCTGGAAGATATCCCTCGTCACGGACCGGAGCTTTCCGAGGAACTGAGACGGGTCGGCGGTGAGATCAAGAAACAGGCCGAGAAAGAACTCGCCGAGTTTTATCCCAGGGAACCTGACGGAGCCACGCCGATAGCATACCTTTGGGCGCGGACCGTCAGATGCGAATCCCCCAACTGTGGTGCAGAGATTCCGCTCATGCGGTCATTCTGGCTCTGCAAGAAGGCTGGCCGGAAGCGAGCGCTTAGATTGAAGATTGTGTGGCCGGAAGACGGACCGCCGTGCGTCGAGTTCGAGATATTTGAGCCGAAAACAGATAAAGATATTCGTGGAGGGACTGTTACCAGAGCCAAGGCCACGTGCCCGTGCTGTAACATGGTGTTACCGCCAGAACGCGTGCGTGCTCAGCTTTCCGAGCAGCGCGGTGGGGCGGATGCAATTATTAATGTACGAGGGAACCGCATTGGTGGCGCACGGATGCTTGCGGTTGTGACGCTGTATCCAGGTATTCAGGGGCGCAACTATCGGCTTCCCACAAAGCAAGATTACGAGGCCGTCTGGAATGCTCAGAAGCGGCTCAAGGCGATCTTAGACGAATGGGATAATGGTGGTAAGAAGGGCCTTTGTCCAGTGCCGGACGAGTTGCTTCCGCCCAAAAATACGAACTGTTTCCGCATTCCAAACTATGGAATACGACAATGGAAAGACATCGCTACATTAAGGCAACAGCTTTCCTTGCATACACTCTCCAAGAAATTGATTACAATAGCGGGCGTGAAGGACAAAATGATTTATGTCGCACCAATTCTTGGATTGGCCGTGAGCAGATGCTCTGATTTCAATTCCAGTTTGAATAGCTGGGCACCGGATGGTGAGTTCGTAAGAAGCACCTTTGCTCGCCAAGCACTCTCGATGGTGTGGGATTTTTGTGAAACGATGCCTTTAACAACTGAGTCAGGTGGTTTCGATGGAGCCTTATCATGGGTTGCAAGAGTTACTGAAGGTCTAGTCTGTTTGAAAGGGAGCGGTGGGCAGGTAGAGCCAGCCGATGCTTGTATGTCACCAATACCTGATGAAACGGTATTTATTTGGTTCACAGACCCTCCATATTACGATGCCGTTGGTTATGCGGAATTGTCCAACTTTTTCTTTGTGTGGTTAAAGAGGGGTTTGCAAGGACTTTCGTTGTTAAGGGACCCATTTGACAGTAAAAATCCTCTTGTTCCAAAAACTCGGGAATGCGTTCAGGATGAAAATTACTTGTCGATAAACAGTACGCCGAAAGACCGTGTTTTCTTCGAACAAACAATGGGATCTGCTTTTGGAGAAGGAAGACGAGTTGTGCGCGAGGATGGAATAGGCAGTGTTGTATTTGCCCACAAGACAACAGAAGGCTGGGAAGCCCTTCTCGCTGGGATGATCCACGGTGGGTGGACTATCACTGGTTCATGGCCAATCGCAACAGAAAGGCCTGGCCGTCTGCGATCTCAAGAATCCGCCGCCCTCGCTACCAGCGTTCACCTCATTTGCCGCCCCCGCCCCGACGACGCGCCGGTCGGCGACTGGGGCGAAGTCCTGCGTGAACTGCCCAAGCGCGTTGGGCACTGGATGGAACGGCTTCAGGGGGAGGGCATTCGTGGAGCAGATTTGGTCTTTTCCTGTATCGGCCCCGCACTCGAGATTTTCAGCCGTTACAGCAAGGTCGAGTCTGCTGATGGTAGGGAAGTGAAGCTCTCTGAGTATTTGGAGAAAGTCTGGGAAGTCGTAGGTCGATCTGCTCTCGAACAGATACTCGGCACAGCAGAAGCCACCGCTCGGAATGGCACTGTCGATGTGTTGGAGGAAGATGCGCGCTTGACAGCCCTTTTCCTCTGGACCCTCCAAAGCAGTAACGGCAATACCTATCAATCCAATAATCAGCCTGACCCTCAACCCAACCTTATTTCAAATGGCAAAGAAAAAGAAAATAGCACTAACTATGAGGATGAGGAAGCAGATAACAAACAAGGGAAGGCGAAAAATAAGGGTTATAACCTGGTTTTCGATGTGGTCCGTCGTTTTGCTCAACCACTGGGTATTGAACTTCCCAAATGGGAAGGAAGAATAATCGAAACGCAAAAGGGTGTGGTGCGACTCTTAGGCATTTCAGAGCGTACTAAACAGCTTTTTGGCTCAAGTGGTATGGATGCCGCAATTGATGAACTTATTAATCCTTCTCCAGGAAGACAAATGGTACTTCCTGGGCTTGAAGAATTTACCTCCCAAAAAAGACCTAAAAAATTAAAGCGCTACCAGAAGTTTAATATTGAAGATCCCGGGGCAATGGACGCAACCGCAACTACACTCGACCGTGTACATGCAGCGATGCTGTTGCAAGCTGGTGGCCAATCGAATGCTTTGCGAAGGTTTATAAAAACTGAGCAAGATCGTGGCTCTTCTTTTATTCGATTAGCTAATGCACTTTCCGCACTTTACCCAAAAGGGAGTGAGGAGAAACGGCTACTTGACGCAATGTTGCTTGCGGTACCGAGGTGATCAAATGCTCTATTTTGCTTATGGATCGAACATGGATTGGAAACAAATGAAGGACCGTTGTCCTTCTGCTCAATACATTGCTAATGCAATTCTCCGTGATCATAAACTTGCCTTTACCCGAGAGTCGAAGAGAAGAGGTTGTGGTGTTGCTGATGTAGTTCCTGAGAGTGGCCACAACGTATGGGGCGTTGTGTATAAAATTTGTGAACAAGAACTGGGTAGCCTTGATAAAGCAGAGGGCTATTGTCCGTGGAGAGAAAATAATGCTTATTGGCGCCGCGAATGTATTGTATACATAGATAACGAAGCGCAAAAACCTAAAACTGTTTCAGCTTATTTTGCCGAGCGCGAAGATGATCCACCATTACCAAACAAAGAATATAAAATTCTCATCTTGAAGGGGGCGAGATACTGGAACCTTCCGGAGAAATATGTACATGAATTGGAGCAGATCAAGGTGAGTGATTGATGAGGTTTGCTATAAGGAGGATAGTGGGTTATGAACCCCTGGTATAAGGTTACTACACCACGTAGGGAAGTACGTGAGGGTAGCTCGTTCAATCCGGATGAATTTGCCATCCATTTGGAGCAAGTTATTGCCGGAACCGCTCCAGATGATTACCGGGACCCGGAAAAATTCTTTTCCCGTACCTGTTTCACCCGAGCCATTCGTGAACATACGGGAATGGTATTACGCCGACTCTCCGGGGCAACAGTGAATACTGCACCAGTAATGACTCTCATTACCCAATTTGGTGGAGGCAAGACACACACGCTTGCGTCATTGTATCACCTAGTGAAAAATGGGAAGAGAGTGATGGAATACACTGGTATTCCGAAATTGATTAATGAAGCTGGGATTAAATCTGTGCCAACAGCGCGAGTCGCGGCATTTGTGGGTAATGCTTGGGATCCCCAAGATGGAAAAGAAACACCGTGGATTGATTTAGCTTGGCAGCTTGCTGGTAATGAGGGTATTAAGGAACTTGGAAATGCGGCGAAAACGACACCACCAGGAACGGAGGCTCTTTCCAAGGTTTTCCAGGCGGCGGGTAAACCAGTACTCCTACTTTTTGACGAAGTCTTGAATTTCATCAACCGCCACCGAAATATGGCAGACCAGTTTCATTCCTTTATTCAAAACTTGACAGTGGCTATGACAGCAACAACACATGGAGCGGCAGTTATCAGCTTGCCTCGCAGTCAGGTAGAGATGACTGATTGGGACCTGCAATGGCAGGACAGAATCACCAAGGTTGTCCGGCGGGTGGCGAAGGACCTTATTGCCAACGATGAAACAGAAATCAGTGAGGTTGTCCGCCGAAGGCTTTTTGAAGACATTGGTAGTGAAAGAATCCGAAGGGCCATCTGTAAAACATATGCGGACTGGTGTTTCGAGCGTCGTGCGCAACTACCACCGGAATGGACAGCAATAAACAGTGCTGCTACCGAGGTGAGAGCAAGAGAACATCTACGTAACCGCTTTGAGGTATGTTATCCTTTCCATCCGGCAACCCTTTCTGTGTTCCAGCGAAAATGGCAGGCCCTTTCTCAGTATCAGCAGACGCGCGGGACTCTCGCCATGCTTGCGCAGTGGATATCCTGGGCGTATCGCACTGGCTTCTCCGAGGCACGTCGTGAGGCGTTGATTACCATTGGATCAGCTCCTCTTGAAGTTTCAGAATTTCGGAGTGTGGTACTTGGACAACTAGGTGAGTCACGACTTGTGGCAGCCATTGATTCAGATATTTCAGGCGCACAGTCTCACGCTAGATCGCTTGATGTTGACACAAAGGGTGCTCTACGGAACATTCACAGACGGGTAGGGACAACAATTCTTTTTGAATCTTCGGGC
>PWXL01000050.1 GCA_003561145.1 Candidatus Atribacteria bacterium | reverse complement strand
AGCTTCCTGACTGCTCCACCCCGCGTTGTTGTTTGCCCTGATAAACATCTTACGTGCACTGCCGAGATGATATTATAGACCTCTTTTGTGTTTCTGTCAAACAATCGAATTTTACCTCCCTGCCTGACTATTGACTATTTGTTTCTTTGGGATTACATTATACTTAATAGGGATCTACCTAACCTCTATTGCAAGGAGGGGTGGTTATCGAGAGAAACAATTTTTTTACGTAAAAAAATGTATCACGAACTATATATTGGCAGACTTATCCCAAAACTTCTTCACCATTTGTCTCAAAATTCATACCCGAATCTACACAACCATAAACCCCTTTTCACTCTTTCCTTATTACATAAGACTTATTGTGCTGATTGTATGTGTAAAGATTGTTTAACCCTCTTCTATTATTCTTTCGTGTACAGGAATTCATTATCTGTGGTCGGATTTATGGATAGAAATCTTTATTTGTGGTAAGAGCTCGTCAGCGGTCGTGGATGAGCGGGGCTGTAATAATGATTCGAGGGTTCCTCTGTAATCATCATATCAATGGATTTAGGCACTTCGCAGATTTCCAGTCCAGGCAAATTGAATTCATTTACACCGGAAGGCGAGATGATGAGTCGTTTTTGAAAAACAGACGAGCCTTCGAGTGCAAGGATAGACCGAAACTACTTCTTAGAGAAAGGGGGAGTGAATAGTTACGTTGATTCAGGTAGATTTCTAAAAGTCTAAGAGTTATTCAACACGTTTAACTTCAAGAAGGAGGAAAGAGCCATGTTTGGTTGGAAAACTTGGGTATTAGTATCCATTTTGCTATTGGTCCTGGTAGTGCCCACGCAGGCGGAATCGAGAAGATGGGTCACTGAAAAGGTCATCGGCAACCCGGAGGCGGAAATTACCCTGACATTTTGGGTAGTTACAGCCCACTCTCATCAGTCCGCCTGGGAGGAACGAAACCGTGTCCAGACTGAGCTGTACGAGCAGTGGGCCATCAGGAACCCAAATGTGAAAATAGAGATGGAGCTTCTGGTAGGCCCCATCCACGAATGGTCGGTGAGGCTCCTGGAGATGGCAAAAGCCGGTCGAGGCCCCGATATCTCCTCGGTTGACTCCTATTTTGTGCCCTGGTTCATCCTCGAAGGTGTTATGGAGCCCATTACGGAGTTCTTAACCAAGGAAGATATTGATGATTTCTTCCCATTTGTGCGTAACGTAATCACCGGACCCGACGATGAAGTGTACGCCTATTGGCGGAATACCGATTGCCGGGCACTTTACTATCGTACTGACCTCGTGCCCGAGCCTCCGAGGACCTTGGACGAATTGATCGAGATTGCGTCCAGAGTATCCGAGGAACACGGGGTGTCCGGTTACCTCTTCAATGGCGGGAGATGGGAAGCCACTACGTTCGATAACCTCGCCTTCTTCTGGGCCCAGGGAGGGCGCTTGGTTGACGAAGAAGGCCGCCCCATTTTCAACGAAGGTGAAAACCGGACGTACATGCTTAACGTCTTGGAGTTTCTTAAGAGAACAGTTGATTCAGGCGCAAGTCCCATCCGGGTAGTAGATATCATGGAGTATGACGACTTTGTAGCCACTGCCATGGCAGACGATGTAGCAATGTTTCTGGGTGGGAACTGGCAGGTTGAGCAACTGAGAGACATGCTGCCACCCGAGGAGTTCGAAAAATGGGCAGTGGCACCCATTCCACAGCTCCGGGAGGACCTTTATTCCACTGGTACCGGTGGCTGGACCTTCGGGGTCTTCACCGATGACCCGGTAAAAAAGGTAGAAGCCTTCCGTTTTATCCACGAGAATTATGGCCGCCCGGAAGCAATGTTTCAGACCACAAAAGCTGCGGGTTACCTTCCGACCCGTGCCAGCGTGTATGAGGATTACCATCATTTCGCTGTGGACCCGTGGCAACAGATCTGGTCTGAGATGTTGGTACACGGTCAGGCACGGCCCGGATTTCCCATATATCCCACCATCTCTGAGCAGCTTCAGATTGCTATTGGAAACATACTCACCGGAGTCATGACACCTGAACAGGCTCTGGATGAAGCGTGGGAATATGTGTTGGATGCCTATGAGGATATCGTAGGTTCATGATGCAGGTACCACGAAAGAATGGCGGCCCATGTGGGCCGCCATTCTTAAAAGTTTCTAGCCATGGTAAAAGGAAGAAAGTGCCGTGAGTGCTGTTGCGCGGACAGGGCGGGCACTTCGGGAAAAACCCTGGTTGTGGCTTTTGCCGTTGATCATTATCGTAGGCATTTTTTACCTGTACCCGGTACTGGATGTCATTCGCCTCAGCTTCACTAACGCTCATCTTCTTCGCCCTCAGTACATCTACACCTTGAGGACTTATGAGAGGCTATTCGTTAGTCCCGGGTTTATGCATATGATGCGGGTGACCTTTATATTTGTCTTCGCCAGTGTTGTATTCCAGCTCCTCCTTGGACTTGTGATTGCCCTCGCGGTTCAGGCCGGGATCAAAAGAGGACTTCGAGGTACTGTTTTGACCAGAACCGTGGTTTTAGTATCATGGGTTATTCCCGGAATCGTAATTGGACTCATCTGGCGATTGCTTCTGAGTACAAGTAGCTTCGGGATCATCAATTATATTCTTTACCTGATAGGACTTGAACGCGTGCCGTTCCTGTACGTCCCCGGACTCGCTTTATTCTCCGTTACTCTAGCCAATATCTGGAGAGGTACGGCTTTTAGTATGTTGCTTCAATATGCGGGACTGCAGAGAATACCAGAGGAATTCTACGAAGCCGCAACGGTAGATGGGGCTGGCACCTGGCAGCAATTTCGTTTCATAACCATGCCTCAGCTGAGGCCCATTTTGTTTTTGAACCTGGTCTTGATCACTATTTACACGTTCAACACATTTGACATGATCATGTCCCTGACGATGGGAGGCCCGGGAAGAAGCACAGAAGTAATATCGCTCTATGCTTACACCACCATCTGGCGGCAACTCAACCTCTCCGGAGGTGCTGCAATAGCTGTATTTCTATTGGCGATCAATGTAATAACAACCCTGGTGTACTATCTCTTACATAGGATAGGTGCCGAACAGGAGGTGGAGTGAAATGAGAGGTCGAAAAGGTCTGGATTCAACCAGTGCCTTCATTTATTTCAGCTTCGCACTAATCATTATCTTCTTCGGTGGCCCCGCTATTTGGGTGTTTTCCCTATCCTTAAGGGTTCCGGCTGAGATTTTTGCTTTTCCTCCCCGTATTATCCCCAGCATTGTCGCTTGGTGGAACTATATGGATGTATGGCGACTCAGCGATATGGGGCTTTACATGTATAACTCCTTTAAGATCATCTTCTTTACCGTTTTCGGTGTGCTGTTGGTAGCTGTACCTGCTTCTTATGCTTACTCCCGGTTTCAGTTTCGGGGGCGCCAGTCTACTTTGTTTGGCCTGTTGGTGTTTCAGATGATATCACCTCTGGTGATAGCTATCCCTTTGTATCGTTATATGGATCAAATGGGACTTCTTGATACGCACATTGGTGTCATAATGGTCTACATCGCCGTTCAGATTCCGTTCACTACCTGGTTACTCAAAGGATTCTTCGATTCCATTCCCAGAAGCTTGGACGAAGCAGCAATGATTGACGGGTGTTCTCGATACTCGGCAATGGTTCGGGTTGTAGCTCCCATTTCTGCTCCTGGCATCACCGCAGCCACCATTTTCAACGCGATAATGAGCTGGTCACAGTTCATCATTCCCTTCATTCTCCTCACACGTTCCCATAATTTCCCTGTAGCAGTAGGGATCCTCCACTTTCAGGATGTCACCACCGAGACCCAACTTCATCTACTGGCGGCCGCATCTGTAATGGCAATGGTTCCCCCCATACTGATTTTCATCGGATTACAGGGCTTTGTAGTCAAAGTCCTTATAAGCGGTGCGGTCAAGGGCTGATATGGTGGCGAACTATGCATCTTTCTGCCTGAGTAAGAAGTCTATGAAAAGCGATGTGGGCTTCTGTAAGGGACAATTCATCTATAAGGAAAGAGGTGGAGCACGTGATTACCGAACAGTTGAAAGTTACAGTGATTTCCCATACCCACTGGGATCGAACCTGGTATGTTCCCTTCCAAGAATTCCGTATCCGCCTTGTGCGTCTTATCGATAATCTCCTGGAAATACTGGAACGGGACCCCAATTATCGTTGCTTTATGCTCGATGGGCAGATGATTGTAATTGAGGATTACTTAGAAGTGAAGCCTGAAAATAGAGCGCGGATCAAGAAGCTTGTAGAAGAGGGACGGCTTCACATCGGACCCTGGTACGTCCTGGCCGATGAGTTTTTGGTGAGTTCTGAATCGCTGATTCGCAATCTGCAATTAGGTCATAAGCTCGCCTCTGAACTGGGAGAGGCTCAGAAGGTGGGCTACACCCCTGATGCCTTCGGTCATATCGCTCAACTCCCTCAGATTCTAAGGGGCTTTTGTATCGATACCACCATTTTTTGGCGCGGCTTTGGAGAAGAGGCGGAAAACCTCGGGAACGATTTTCTGTGGAGGGCTTTGGATGAGTCCGAGGTTACTGCAGTTTTCATGCGTGACAGCTACAGCAATGCCGCAAATTTGGGGTACCCTTTGCGTTGGGGTGATACTTCCATGATGGAACTGGATGACGCCATGGCCTTAAGGCAGATCAAAGAGAGGGTTCAGTCGTTGGCTCAATCCAGCAAAACCGGGGCTATCCTCTTGATGAACGGCGGTGATCATGCGGAACCACAGCCGAAACTCCCGGAGTTTCTGGAGATGGCCAGAAGCGAGCTTAAACTTGATATCAGACAGGGAACCCTTATGGAGCATTTTGATCTGGTGAAGGCTGCATCTCTCCCCACGTATCAAGGGGAATTTCGCTGGGGAAAACATGCTTTTATCCTTCAAGGTGTGTATTCCAGTCGTATGGCTCTCAAGCAGAGAAATACCGAAGTTCAAAACTTGCTGGAGAACTATACAGAGCCTCTGAGCGCTATAGTGTATACTCTTAACGGTAAATACCCTGCCGGCTTGATCTGGACCAGTTGGCGATGGTTGCTTAAAAATCATCCCCATGATGACATTTGCGGTTGTGGAGTGGATCAAATCCATGACGAAATGATGTATCGCTTTGATCAAAGCCAGCAGATCGGGGAGGTTCTGGTGCGTGATTCTTTTAGGGCCCTGGCCCAGAAAGTCGACTGGAGCGCCCAGGAAGGCTATCCACTGATAGTTTTCAATCCGTGTTCCTGGAAGAGAAGGGATGTGGTAGAAGGCGAAATCAACTTTTCTTCACAAGATAAGACGTCCGAGGATTTTCATATAGTCGATGAATTGGGTGAGATCGTACCCCTCCAGATATTCGAAAAAGAAAAAAGGGAATGGTTTGAAGTTCTCAAGCCCAACATCAAACGCGTGGCAAGAATCGCTTTCTTTTGTGAGATACCTTCGGTTGGTTACCGCATATTCTGGATCAAGCCGGGGGGTAAGGATTCGCAACGAGAGAGCCAGATTCAATTGAGGGAAAACGGAGCTGAGAATCCCTATCTTTCTTTTTCCATCAATGACAATGGTACTATTGACCTCCGAGACAAAGAAACCGGAATCGAATACCAGGGACTGCATCTATTTGAGGACACGGAGGATGCAGGAGACGAGTACACCTATTCTCCGTGCCTGAACACCCACACCGTTACCAGTGCTGGAGCAACTGCACGGATTAGTCTCCTTCACAAGGGGCCAATACAGTGTGTTTATCGTGTAGACTTCGACTTTCCTATCCCGGAAGGTTTAACGAAAGACCACCGCGAAAGAAAGGCGAACCTTGTTTCGCTTCCCATAACCTCCTACATCTCAATCTACAGCAGCAAGAAGGGGTTATTCATCCGTACTGAACTGGAAAACAGGGCATGTGACCACCGACTGAGGGTCCATTTTCCCACTCCATTCAAGGTTCCAAAATGTTCAGCTGACGGGCATTTCGCTGTCTTGGAACGATCCTGGCAACTTCAGGAAGGGAAAGATTGGGCGGAAAAACCTTCTCCAACTATGCATCAAAGGGAGTTCGTAGACATAAGTGATGGGCAATGCGGACTCGCTGTCCTCAATCGAGGCCTACCAGAATACGAAATGATACCGGCTGAGGGAGGGGTGGCCATAACACTTCTTAGATGTGTAGGATGGTTGTCCCGAGGGGATCTTCTGACACGCAAAGGCAACGCTGGTCCGCCGATAGAAGCTCCGGGCGGACAGTGTCAGGGCAACCACGTCTTTGAGTATGCCTGTATCCCTCACAAGAAGACCTGGGAGGAGATCCTGCAAGAGGCTAGAGCATACCAACGACCTTTCATGTTAGGAAGAGCTGATGAACACGAGGGTTTAGAGCTTGAAAACAGGGCACTTCTTAATATCATGAAATATGAACCCCTAGACCATCAGATAAAGAGCCCTGTAGCCGGGGGTCCTCTTCCCAGCAAGAATTCATTTCTCAATGTTGAGGGTGAAGGTGTGATAATGACCGCATTGAAAAAGAGTGAACGCAGAAGCGGGCTCATAGTCCGTATCCACAACACTGCTTCACACCCCGTTGAAGCGACGCTGAGATTCTACAAACCCCTGGACTGTGTGTATGAGACCAATTTGAATGAAGAAAGGAAGAAGAGACTGGAGACAGAAGGCAACCAAGTAAGGTTTGAAGTGAGAGCGAACGGTCTGCTGACTATGGAAATCATGTATTAGAATTGTTTGTATTTCCAGGGTTTCATCGTATACAGCCAACGGGGGTTCTGCACGGCTTTTGACTCATTTTTTACCCGTACATATTGGTGCTTGAGTTGTTATGCTATCGCTGGGGAGGTTTTTGGCGTACATGTCAGGTTTGACTTGTCTTTTCTGCAAGAAAGGATCTACAAGGAGATGAAGATGAAGGAATAGTCAATCGAGATGGTTCGAGCTCATGATAGTTTATCGCAATATCAGTTCACACCACCCAGGAAGAAAAGATTTTTTCATATATTTCCGAGAACCATGCGGGAATAACCCCAGAGAGCTAGAGGATGCAAAAACTCGCGGTGTGGCGGCGTTTTGCTCTATTGGGCCAATCAGCAGCAGACAACGGACTCGATTATGAAAGAAATACAATTACTGGGTGAAGCCGCAGTATCCCACGCAATGGATCTGTCTCTCGTAGAGAATATTTGCCATTTGTGATAAGGACTGAAGAAATGACAACAACGCTCACATCGGAAAGGAGCAGAGATGAATGTACCATGCCTTTATCTTTTCCAATTAATTACTCACGACTCACTGCCTTTACAGAGGGTGGAGCGAGGTGAGTCCGTTGCGCTTGAAACGGAACTTGGGACTTCAATCCAAAGGGGCAGAGCCGGT
>PWXL01000237.1 GCA_003561145.1 Candidatus Atribacteria bacterium | reverse complement strand
TTTCTATGCGGGAGAGCGCTCCAGTAAAGCCAAAGAGCGCCTGCGCGCGCGATAAGTCCATGAACACCCACGAGTCATTTACCGCTTGCGCTTCAAGGTCAAATACTCCGTTCACGGTAAAAGTGGAAGAGGCTCCATCGGCGGTGGAAACCTGCACTGAATCACCGAGAGAAAGACCGAGGTCGCCGGACAGACCCTTCCCTACCAAAACCCCCGTTCCGCCCAAACGGGCTTCACCTTCTACCATACGGGAGGATACCCGGTAGATGCGGTCGGCCTGGGGAAAGTCGACCCCCTTGACCATAACCGGCCGGTTTGCTGAACCACGCACCAGAAACCCCGAGCCCTGTGCCAGGGGAGACGATGCTGTAAGTTCCGTATTACGGGCCAGGGACTCCTGGAGGGGCTGCCAGGAGAGCAAAAGGCTGTCTTCACGTACCGCTCTCACGGTCGGCAGCACAACTGTCCGGGGGTTTCCCCCTTCCCCCAGGATGGAACGAGGAGAATCCTCGAAAGCTTCCAGCACTATATGAGGTGAATTACCCACCGTACTTTCTACAAGGTTGTCCTGCAGACCCCCAATGAGGGAAGAAAGGAATATCTGCACAGCGACCCCGATTGTGATACCGGCCAGTATGAGGAGGGTTTGCGAACGTGCTTCTTTCAAAAATCTCCATGCCACCATGAATTCAAAACGCAGCATTTCAGGGTATCCTTTCCTGTCCCTGTCGCACTGTACGGTTTTCCCGTGCCGCTGCCGGGTCAAGAATCACCGTATCTTCGCTTACGTCAGGAGCGATTACCCAACCACGCCACCTCTCAACTTCATTGAGGGGCAGAAGTGCGGCTGTATCATCTTCTGCAGGAATCCATATGAAGAAGGATGTCCCATCCTCTACCAAAAATTCTTCCGGAAATGCCACCAATCCCTCTCGCTTGTTCAAAATGATCTCGACTGTGACCGCCGAATCCGGCTTGAAAAAGACATCATCCAACAGGCCCAACCGTACTTCAACGGTACCTGTACGAAAATCAACCGCGGGAGCTACGTAGACAATTTCTGCTTCAGCTGTTTTTACTCCACCCGCGGTACTTGATACCATAGCTTCAAGCCCCACAGCCAGGCGTGGGTATTCTTTTTCGTCGATATCCACCACCACCAAACCCTGTGTATGACCCAATGTCAATACTGTTTCACCTGCTGAGAGGTATTCACCCGATTCGCGGTGTATGGTGAATATGATCCCGTCTACAGGTGCATGGAGTCTTTTTCTCTCCAGAGCGATTTCAGCTTCCCTCACACGGAGTTGTGCTTGCTCCAACCTGGAGTTTGCTTCCTGCCAGAGAGCCCCACCTTCTAACAGCGTTTCCAGCCGGGAAGACGCGGTCGCTTGCCGGGAACGCGCGATATCCCAATTATCCCTTGCTTCAACCACTTCACTCTGGCTCACTCCCCCCACCCCGGCAAGGGATTGTACCCTGCGGTAGTTCTCAAGTGCCGTACGAGCGTTGATTACCAATTGGTTATAGTCTTCCCTTGCGGCCATGCGTTCTTCATTTGCGACGGACATCACCTTGGTACGGGCCAGGTCAGCTTCTACCCGCGCAAGCTCCATGTTCAGCTCTTCAAGAGAGTCCATCAAACACATCAGCAACTCACCTTCTTCTACCACGTCACCTTCCTGGAAAAAGACTTCACAGATAACCCCTGATGATTGCAAAGCCAAGCCGAGCCTTCTTCCCGGCTCCACTCGACCTGAAGCGACAACCGTTTCAATAAAATCACGCTGCCCTGCGACAAAATAGTCAGCAACGAGCGGACGCGTTGAAAACCAAAATCCTGCACCTATTATGAGAGCACCCACAACAACTATGATGAGAAACTTTCTTTTCATGTTTTCCCCCTGTAAACTTTCAATACATGTACATTCTCGATACCTCCAGCGAGAGGCAGGTTAACTTTTCCGATAACCAGTAAAACAGTAGATTATTTCCGGGATGGGAAATGTCCTTGAAAAAATTAAAAAAATCTGCTGATCAATTTCTCAGAGATCGTAGGTAAGCCTGTTGCCGCTTTCGGAAATTTTCCCCATGATAAACAGCTCTTCGATGACCGTCTCTATATCTTCAGGACCTATTTTCCCGCTGAAAGTATTTTTCAGATGAGTTGCCAGGGAAGAACGGGTACGCGGACGCCTTGAGGGGGATATCTTGGAAAGATTCGCGATGACGGGCTCTGTATGCCTGGAGCTGGGGGCAATCTGCTCGGAACTCGGAAGCTGGGAGAGATTTACCACGCGCTTCACATTGAGACCGGTACGGTTGATATACTCGATTACAGCGTCGAATCCTTTATCGCGTGAGAGTACAAAAACTTCTTTCACGGTGTTTATTTGGGTCGAAAGACGTCCAAGCTCAAATACGATATGAAAATCGAGGTTGTTTTTTCCATCTCCTTCGATCTTGATCCAACGCAGAGAATTACCAAAATGCTGCGTGGAAGCCACAAGCTCGAAGGGAAGTTTATTTTGTGTCTTGCCTACGAAAAACCAAACCTCCAGTATTTCCGGGTCCAAGGACTCCAAAGAGAGATCCCGCTGGTTTTCATAGTCAACTATTAATATATTTTTCATGGTGAAACTCCCTTAACAACATTAGCGGAGAGTTATCCCGTAAGTTTGTGATAGGCCTGTACGCCGTGACGGATAATGTTCATAGCCTCGCTAAGCTTTTTTACTTCCAATATATAAGCTATTCTTACTTCGTCTGTACCCAAGCCGGGGGTGGAATAGAAACCAGCGCCGGGAGCCAGCATGACGGTTTTGCCCTGGTAATCGAAATCCGTGAGAAGAAATCTGCAAAATATTTGAGTGTCGGTAAGAGGAAGCCGGGCCATAAAATAAAAAGCCCCTTCCGGAACACGGAATTTTGCTCCCGGGATGAAGGCGAGGCCTTCGGCCACAGCATCTCTCCTTTTGCGGTATTCTCTCCGAATAGGTTCAAAGTAGGAGGGATCCATACGGTATCCTGCTTCTGCGGCTACCTGGCCTACGGTAGGAGGCGACAACCTGGCCTGTGCAAATTTTTCCACCACCTGCATAAAAGCCCTGTTCTTGGAGATGATACATCCTATACGCGCTCCACAGGAAGAAAAACGCTTGGAGATCGAATCTGTCACAATGATGTGGTCGGTCATTTCCGCAAATTCGAGGACGGAAACAAATTCGGTATCCAGGTCATACACAAATTCCCGGTATACCTCATCGGCAATAATATATATACCCGATCGGCTGGCTATTTCCGCTAAATCTATCAGTTCCTTCTTGGAAAACACGGTACCGGTGGGGTTTCCGGGTGAAGAAAAGAGAATCGCACGCGTTTTCTCCGTCACGTACTTTTCAATGAAGTGCCGGTCCGGCAGGTGGAAGCCGGTGTCTATTATTGTGGGAAGCGGCACGACCTTGACCGAGAGCATGGTGGCAAAACCAAGATAATTCGCGTAAAAAGGCTCCGGGACAATGATTTCGTCTCCTGGATCACATACAGCGGCAAGCGAAAAAAGAAGTGCCTCGCTTCCTCCTACCGTGACGGCGATATCATCCGGGTGAACTGCAATACGGCGGCGAGAAAAATACCCGGAGATAGCTTCCCGCAGGGTAGGAATACCATTAGAAGGACTATACTCCAATACATTTTCGTTAAAGCGCGTGAATCCCTGTAGAATGGCTTGCGGGGTAGCGATGTCCGGTTGGCCTATGTTCAAATGATATACATGAATCCCTCGTTTCTTCGCTGATTCAGCCGCCCCTTGAAGTGTTCGGATCGGCGAAGACGGCATTCTTTCTCCTCGCTGCGAACAAGACAGTACTTCAAGTTTCAATGAAACATCCTCCTATATTCTATATATCTGTATATAAATGAATACTTATTGTAACTGATTCCTTCTTTCTCTTCATCATTTTTTCGAATATTTTTGCGTACATTTCCGTTCTATACAAAAAAATTTGGCAGGGGGAATCTTTCTCTCTTGATCGAGTTATATGTGTATGTTAATATCCGTGTTCCGGATATTTCGGAATACATACTACTGAGGATATATTATGACGGAACAAGATGCGCTTTTCGTAACAACTTTATTTTTCCGAATTGCTGATAGGATTGAAAAATCCAACCAGAAAGCATTGCAAAAAGAACTGGAAAACCTGACCATGGCCGAAGCGAAAACCCTCTATGTCATTGGAGATACTACACCGAAAAATATGAAACAAATCGCTGATGATCTCGGTGTCGCGGTGAGCACTCCCACCGCCACAGTCGACCGGTTGGTGGAAAAGGGTTTGGTAAGCAGGTATCCGGGCATCACGGACCGCCGCCAGGTGCTTGTTGAACTGACCAAGGATGGAAAGATACTTTTGTATAGTATGAATCAGAACGCTCTCGAGTCAACGAAAAAATTTTTGGAACATCTCTCACAAAAAGAAATAGAGACGCTCAAGAATATCTTGATCAAGATCGAGGAACGACTGTGAACAACCTTCAACCCATAACATGCTCGAGGTGAAACCAGTGAAGAAAACTCGAAGGCAAAGAGAACTCCTGAAAAGCGGTGCTTTGCTGCTTTTCCTTCTTCTATGGCTTGTATGGATGGCCCCTTATGCCAGGGGGGAGGAAATACCGTCACGGCAAGGTACGCTCTCCCTGATAGAAGCGGTCGAACATGCATGGGAATACAACTTATCCATGCTCGATTCCCGCGACGCTGTGGAAATATCCCGCTCCGCCCTGCGCATCGCAGAAGAAGAGACCTTCGATCCCACCGTCACCCTCAAGGGGTCCCTCGGTATCACCGGGGAATTCTCTTCCGGAGTAGAGGTGATGGTGCAGGACGTTATCCCCCTGCGGGGTATCGGTATTGAGCCCACAGACACACGCAAGGCCGAGATCGACCTTGAGGCGGCCGTGCGACAGCTTCTGCTCACCAGGGATGACGTCACCATACAGGTGATGGGAGCCTACTTTAACGTTCTCACCGAAGAGCGGATAAGGGATGCCAACCGGATGGCCGCGCAGATGGCGGAAACCGCCTACGAGGACACACTGGTCCTTTTCGGGCAGAGGAACGCCACCAAGCAGGATCTCTTGGGAGCCGAACAGAGGCTCATTGAAGCGGAGTTCAACCTGGAGCGCTCGGAAACCGCCCTCCATCTTGCCCGTGAGAGGCTGAACCGGCTCTTAGGCCTGGCAAAGGGGACACGACCGGTACTGGAAAACACCTTTGTGCCGAACGGCATGCATCCTGATCTTGCTTCTCTCCTCTCCCGTGCCCGGGAGGATCACCCCGGACTTTTGGAAATCACCGATGAACTGGAAAAAGTTCGTTTGGATCTCGATGATGTGCGGCGGGCCCGCCAGCCCCGCATCGGGGTGACAGGCACACTGGTCGAAGAAGACTGGTCTTTTACCCTGGGCTCGCAAAGCCCGCAGTGGGACCTGGGATGGGAACTGCGGGGACAGGTAACCGATAGAGATGATTTTACCCTCCACAATACGGCAGCGGGAGAGTTCTCTCCCCGGGACACCGGCTGGGGAGCGGGAATAGAGGTCACCTGGGTTCCCTTTGACGGGGGCATGGGGCGGGAGCGGGAGCGCCAGGGGGAAATCCGCACCCAGCAGCTTGAACGGCGGCTCCAGGCCCGCAGAGATACGCTCGAACTCGACATCGAGGAAGCCTACCAGGAGGTGCTGCGCACCGCCAACCGTTATCAGCTGGCCACCCTCTCCAGCCGGATCGAGCATAAAAACTTCGTAGCAAGGGAACAGCAGATGCGGGAAGGTTTCATAACCGACCGGGAGTTCCATGCCGCCGAATACCAGTTCCTGCTGGCCCGCCTGAACGAGGATGAAAGCTCGCACGAAGCCATGCTGGCGCTCGCCAGGCTCTACCAGACAGCGGGTGTGGCTATCCCGCTCAACGAGATAACAGGAATGAATGACCTATGAACAATAAAAGAAAGATTTTCCTACTGCTCTCACTTGTGGTAGTAGTGGGGGTGAGCGTCTTCGCTGTACATCGTTTCCGCAACCTCGATGCCGCAGACGCCCCGCTTTTTGACGAGCTCGGCCCCGCGGTAAGAGTGGAACACAGTGATATCGCAGAGACGGTTTCCGCCCTGGGAACCCTCAACTCATCAGACCGGGTGGAAATCAGCACCGAGGTGGAAGGAACGGTCAAGGAGATCCTGGTGGAAAAGGGAGAGCGGGTGGAAGAAGGAGAACCCCTCATCATCCTGGACGTCAGCGAATGGAACGTGCGCTTGAAACAAGCCGAAGCCGACGTCCTTTCCCTGCGTTCCGAGCTCGACTCTCTCCTGGAAGGACCGGATGAAGCGGAAATCGCGCAAGCCGAGTCAACGCTCGAAGACGCCCGCATCGCCCTGGAAAGGGCCGAAGAAGAGTACGAGAGCAATATGCTCCTTGCCATGCGCAACGGTATCGCCAGCCGCACGCTGCGGGAAAGCGAACGGGAGGTCCGGTCTTTGGAGAAGCGCCTGGAGGTGGCGGAGAAAAACTGGGAAAAACTCGTTAAGGGTGCAGAACCCGAGGATATCGCGGTGGCCGAGGCCCGGCTGGCCAAAGCGGAGGCGGATCTCGAGACCGCCCGTGACAAGGTGGAAGCCGCCGTTGTGCGTTCTCCCATTGACGGTACGGTGATCGAGATAGAAGTGAAAACGGGAGATCTGGTAGATCCCGCATCAAGCCTGGGGAGAAACATGGTGGTGATAGCAGACCTCGATATCATGAAAGCATCGGTCCCCATAAACGAGATCGATATTCCCCGCGTGCACGAGGGAATCCCCGCCTTTATTACACCGGACGCCCTTCCCGACCACCATTTCGAGGGAGAGGTCAGTTCCGTCGCTTATGAGGGTGTGGTGATAGACAATATCGTAACATACGAAGTGAACGCACTGGTTCCGAACCCTGACGGGATGCTCAGAAGCGGCATGACCGTGGATGTGGAAGTGGTGCTCGAATCCCGTTCCGACGTTCTGGTGCTGCCGCTCGATGCGGTGCAGGAAACTCCCCAGGGGTATACTGTGACTGTACGAGGGGAGGGCGGGAGACCCCAGACCCGCCAGGTCAGGGTGGGCCTGCGCAGTGAAACATATATCGAAATAACCGAGGGTCTTGCAGAAGGCGATGAAGTACTGGGTATTGCCGTGGTACCTCAAAACACAGCTTCTTCGCGTTCGGGAACCCCCCCCTTCTGGGGAGGAAGTAGGTAATGCATACCCAAACACGTGCAGTGCCTGTCATCAAAGTGGATACGGTCAGTAAGGTCTACCGGGGTGAAGGGTTCGAGGTACACGCCCTGCGGGAAGTCAGTTTCACGGTGGAAAGAGGGGACTTCGTCGCGGTGATGGGCCCTTCCGGATCGGGGAAGTCCACCCTGCTCAATATCCTGG
>PWXL01000054.1 GCA_003561145.1 Candidatus Atribacteria bacterium | reverse complement strand
GCCCTCACTGGTTCGCTTTTCGTTGCCCTGGCTGCTTTTTTCGGTGATGTATTCGAATCTGCCCTGAAAAGGCAAATGCAGGTAAAAGATTCCGGAAACCTCTTACCCGGACACGGCGGGGGATTGGACCGCTTTGATTCATTTTTTTTATCGGGACCTGTTGTGTACTTAATAAGCTTCTGGTGGGGAGGGTAGGATGAAGGTCGCGGTATTGGGTTCAACCGGTTTTTTAGGTGAAGAAATACTGGCAACTCTGTCCCGTTTCTCAGATTTCGATGTTGTGGCCCTGACCGGTTACCGCAATCACGAAAAACTGAAATACCAGGCTGCCCGTTTCGCCCCACAAGTGGTTTTTTCAGTGCATGGTTTTCCTGGAACAGCTACGGGAAGAAAGCCTTCATACCCGCACACCAGGTATTGCAGGGAAATCGTGGAACTGGATGATTATTTGCTGGGTAGTGAAGTTGAAGGGGTGTTTTTCGCTGCCTCCGGCGTGTGTTTCCTGGAAACATTTAAAAAACTTCTTTCCACGAAGAAAAAAATATGGGTTGCCAGCAAGGAAATCCTGGTCGCAGCAGGTGAAATATTCAATAAAGATATACCCTTGCGGGACAGACCGAACCTTGTGCCCCTGGATAGTGAGCACAATGCCCTGTGGCAGATGAGGCGGTGGATCCAGGAAAACGAGATAAAACGGTATTTTTTAACCGCTTCAGGCGGTCCGTTTTACGAGTGGCTGGGCGATCTGAACGAAATCACTCCCGAGATGGCCCTGGCACACCCTAACTGGAAAATGGGAGCCAAGATAACGGTTGATTCAGCACACCTCATCAACAAGGGCCTGGAGGTTCTGGAGGCCCATTATTTTTTCGGTCTTGGTTGGAACCAGCTTGAGGTCATAGTGCAGCGGGAGAGCATCATTCACGCACTGGTAGAGCTGAGAGACGGTTTTGTCGCAGCCCTTTTATCTCGTCCGGATATGAAATCAGTGATTCTCAATGCTGTCTTTCCCGAGCGTGATAGAGGGAACCCCTTTCAAGGGTTTCGGTTGGAAGAATTGAAGACCCTTCACTTCGATTTCCCTGTGCCGGAAAAATTCAAGGGCTTCCATCTCGCCCTTTTAGCCGGTAAAAGGGGGGGAGGATATCCCGCCTTTTTTTGTGGTGCCTGTGAAACCTGTTACCAGGCGTTCATGCAGCATCAACTCTTGTTCGGGGACATGCTTCATGTGTTACAGGACTGCATGGACCAGGATGTCCATCCGCCCGGGAATACCGGTGACGTTCTGGAAGTGTACCGCTGGGGGATGCAGTCTGCGGAAAAACATATACAACAGAGGAGTTCTTCGCGATGTTAGGTACAAGTATACTTGCTTTCATTTTTGTTCTTGGGCTGCTGGTGGTCTTTCATGAATTTGGTCATTTCCTGGCAGCCAGGGCTTTTGGAGTCCGTATATTTACTTTTGCAATCGGTTTTGGCCCGAAGCTGTGGGGGAGAAAATTCGGAGAAACAGAGTTTTCTTTGCGCATTATACCCCTCGGAGGATATGTGAAGATGGCAGGCATGGGGGAAAATCTCATCGAAGGGAAGCAGGAAAGTGAAGCCCCCGACGAACAAAGGTTCGACCGGAAACCAATTTGGCAGCGTTCACTGATAGTTACCGCTGGTCCGGGTATGAACCTCGTGCTTTCCATTCTCCTGGTATTTGTGGTCTTCAGTATAGAAGGTATTCCAACCGGGCGCCTGGAAGTCAGCCAGGTAATGGAAGAAGGCCCCGCTGACCAGGCGGGGATTTCCGTGGGAGATGTGATTGTGCGCGTGGAAGGGGAGCCGGTGGAGACTTTCCAGGATATCGCGGGAACCATTGCCGAGCGTCCCGGAGAGCCGCTGGTAATGGAAATCGAACGGGCAGATGATAGGCGCTCTGTGACCGTCGTACCACAATGGGACGAGGAAGCCGAGAGGGCACTCATTCAGGTTGTTTTCGGGATGGAATACAGTCGAACCAATCCATTAATCGCCTTCGGCAGAAGCGCTCTCGAGGTGGGTCAATGGTTCGTTCTCAGTATCGTAGGGCTTTTTTCCGTTCTCACCGGTCATTTGCCCCTGGAACTCACAGGACCTGTAGGAATAGCACAAATGGCCGGCCAGGCAGCGACGCTGGGGTTTTTGAATCTTCTCATGTTCGCCGGGGTGATCAGTGTTTTCCTGGCCCTGTTCAACCTGTTACCGATACCGGTTCTTGACGGAGGTCATCTCTTACTCTTTTTATATGAAAAAGTAAAAGGGAAGCCCATGGATCCGGAGAGGGTGGGGATCATTTACCTGGTTGCCGTTATGTTCCTGATTCTTTTAGCGGTGTTTGTCACATATCAGGATTTTGCCAGGATAACAACGCAACGATGAAGCGTCACGATACAGCGGAGGTCTTCCTCGGCAAGCTGGGAGTGGGCGGAAGCCACCCTGTTTCCGTTGAGGCCATGGGAAGGACTCATCCGTCGCGTTATAGAGACACTCTTGATGAAATCAGGCTTGCGCAAGAGGCCGGGTGTGAAATATTCAGGCTCGCCATACCGGATGAAGAGTCCCTGGAAGGCCTGAAAAAAATCACGGCCGAGAGTCCTCTCCCGCTGGTAGCGGATATTCACTTTGCACCGCAACTTGCCCTTTCAGCAGCCGGGAGCGGTGTTGGTGCGGTACGTGTCAATCCGGGAACCATGGGGGAAAGGGCACAATATCGAGAACTTGTGTTACGGCTGGCGGACTACGGATGTGTGCTGAGGCTGGGAGCGAATGCCGCTTCGCTGCCCAAGGCATTTCAAAAGATGAAACCTTCCCAAGCACTTGTTTGCTGTATTGCCGAATGGCTCGAGGAGCCTCTCAAGCTTTCCTTTCACAATATCATTCTCTCTGCAAAATCTTCAAGTATTGAAGTTAATGAAGAAGCATCCCGTAACTTGAGCCATTCTTTTCCGTATCCTATACATATCGGTCTTACCGAAGCAGGAGAAGGAACAGACGGAATCATTCAATCCACCCTGGGGATCGGAATGCTCTTGCGGGAGGGAATCGGAAACACAATACGTGTTTCGTTAACCTCATCATCTCCCGTTCTGGAAACACAGGTAGGCGTCGGTATTCTGAATGCGCTGGGGTTACGCCGCCGGGGTTTTCAGATTATTTCATGTCCTACCTGTGCCCGAAAAAAGGGAGATGTGGTATTATTGGTTTGTGAGCTGAAAAAAAGGCTCGGGAAACTCAAGCAAACCGTACCGCTTACAGTGGCTGTCATGGGTTGCGAAGTCAACGGCCCGGGTGAAGCCCGGGAAGCCGATGTGGGACTTGCTTTCGGGCGGGAAAGAGCCGTAATTTTCTCCAGGGGAGTTGTCGTAGAGACCGTTCCACACAGGGAGGGTATGGAGGCCCTTCTCGAGTCGATCATCACCTTTACACCGCCTGCCGGCAAACAATTACAGCACAATAGCTGAAACTTACCACCAGCTGGGAGGGAAAGACATTGAAAATGTCCAACCTATTTGCCCCAACAATGAAAGAAAGCCCCACAGAGGCTGAAATCGCCAGCCACAACCTCATGCTCCGTGCCGGCTTGATACGTCAGCTTTCTTCTGGAATTTACACGTATTTGCCTCTCGGGCTGAAAACTTTGAACAAGATATCATGTATTGTGAGAGAAGAAATGGACAGGGTAGGGGGGCAAGAATTGTTAATGCCGGCAATGCAACCCGGTGAACTGTGGAAAGAAACGGGGAGATGGGACGTCTACGGGCCTGAATTGGTCCGCTTTCGTGACCGGAGGAAAAGAGATTTCTGCCTTGGTCCAACCCATGAAGAAGTCATTACAGATCTGGTGCGGCGGGAACTGCGTTCCTACCGGGACCTGCCTGTTCTGTTATACCAAATCCAGGTAAAATTCCGTGATGAAATCCGTCCGCGTTTCGGCGTTATGCGCTCGCGTGAATTCATAATGAAAGACCTGTACAGTTTCGACACAGACAGGGAGGGGATGCAGAATACCTACGAAATTATGTATGAAGCTTACTGCAGGGTTTTTGAACGCTGTGGTTTGCAATACCAGGCCGTACGGGCGGATTCCGGAGTTATCGGAGGCGATCTTTCTCACGAATTTCTCATTGTCGCCCAATCCGGCGAAGAAAAAATGATGGTCTGCCGTGCCTGCAAGGCGGGGTATCCCGAAGAGGAAGTGAGTTGTTCTGTTTGCGGGACAACTTCCGCCCTGGAGGAAAAAAGGGGTATTGAAGTGGGTCACATCTTCCAACTCGGTACCAAATACAGCCAGGCCATGAATGCGCTCTTCGTCGACAAGGATGGCAGTGAAAAGCCGATTATCATGGGGTGTTACGGTATCGGTATCGGCCGTACCATGGGAGCTGCCATTGAGGCGTATCATGATGAACATGGTATACAATGGCCATGGAACCTTGCGCCATACCAGGTGTGCATTATACCGGTACATGTACGCACGGCAGAAATGGTAAAAATTGCTGAGACACTGTACAATACACTGCAGGAAGCAGGTTATGAATGTGTTCTCGATGACAGGGACCTTCGAGCGGGTCATAAATTCAAGGATGCTGATCTATTAGGTTTCCCGGTACAGCTTATACTGGGTGACCGCTCCTTGAAGAACAACCAATTGGAAGTCAAGATACGCAGCAGCGATGAAAGGGTCGACATCAACAGGGAGGATGTGCTTGAAACCCTCGAAAGCATCCGAAAAAAATCAGTTCACATTTGAAAGTGAAACCAGCACACCCCACAGAACGCAGGCTTCCGGCCGTTTGACGACAACTGCTATAATAGCCGCATATAACGAAGAAAAAACCATCGGACCCATTATTGACGTGCTGAAAGAGGTCCCCCTGGTTGCCCACGTGGTGGTTGTCAGTGACGGTTCAAAAGATAAAACCGTTGATGTGGCCCGTGAGCGCAGGGTAGAGGTCATCGAACTGGTCAATAACGTGGGCAAAGGGGGGGCCTTATACCGGGGCCTGGAAAATATTCGCAGTGATGTTGTGCTCCTGATAGACGCAGACCTGGTCGGTTTGAAAGTTCAGCATGTCTTCCAACTGGTCGAGCCGGTGGTACAAGAAGAGGCTGACGTTACCATCGGCGTTTTTGAGGAAGGCCGCTTTGCAACTGACTTTGCGCAGAAAATTGCTCCGTTGCTCTCCGGTCAGCGAGCCATACGAACGAATGTCCTGAAAAACATATCAGAAATGGAAATAGCCCGCTTTGGAGTGGAAGTGGCCATTAACCGGTATATAAAAAGAGAAGGCATCAAAGTGAAGGTGGTCAAGCTGCCCGGTCTCACTCATGTCATGAAAGAGGAAAAGCTGGGTATTGTGAAAGGCCTCAAAGAAAGGGTGAAAATGTACTGGGAGATACTCAAAAATCTTTAAAGTGTTCTCTCTCTCAAGAACACGGAACAGGGGGAGCACACCGGGCATTTGTTGTGCATATCCCCGGGCGTCTTTCTGAAACACCGGAAAGTTATTCATATCCTGAGACGAAAAATCTTGTCATGAGTGCCGGATTTACCGTTACAGGCGCAGTGAGCCTGAGACTGCATACACCAACGCCCCGCACATTTCTGGGAAAGGGAAAAGTCGAAACCCTGAGAGCCGGAATCAACGATACCGAGAGTGACTGTGCGGTTATCGACAGGGAAATAACCCCGACACAGCAGCATAACCTTGCACTTTCCCTCGGGGTTCCCGTGTTGACCAAGAACGAGATTATACACCTTATATTCGCCGCACACGCGCGTACGGCTGAAGGAAAGATAAAGGTTGAACTGGCCGACTTGCGTTACCGTTTGAGCAGGCTCCCCGGAAAGGGAAATGAACTTTCCCGAACCGGGGCAGGGATCGGTACGCGCGGGCCAGGAGAGCAACAGATCGAGGCATCGAGAAGATCGATCAAGGACCGTATTTCTCTCCTTTCACGCCGCTTGCACCAGATAACCCGCAGGCGCAACCTGAACAGGTCTCTGAGGCACCAAAAGGGTCTTCCCCAGGTTGCTATCGTCGGGGATACAAATGCCGGTAAATCTACAATCTTGAATTCCCTGACCGGATCTCATGAAACTGTGCAGGATAAATTGTTCGCAACACTTCATCCAGCGGCCAGGCAATCCTTTATCCCAGGCATCGGAGTGACCGTGTTTTCTGATACAGTAGGATTTATCCGGGACATGCCCGAAACCCTGAAAGATGCTTTTCGGGCAACCCTGGAAGAAGTGCGCGATGCCGATCTGATACTGCAGGTACTCGATGCCGGTGACCCGGCTTTCTCCATCCACTACCAGGTCATCACCCAGACTTTACGTGAAATAGGTGCTCATTCTAGGCCATCAATCGTGGTATTCAATAAAATTGACACCTTGGTGGAGCCGTTTCATGTACCACCGGAAATACAGGAACACCAACCGGTTGTCTTTGTTTCTGCAAAAAAGGGGTATGGGACTGAGGGGCTGATCGAGGAGATTGCACGCTTGCTTGAAAAAAGAATAGCACAGGTGGACATCGTTACCGAATACCAGGATCTTCCGAAAATAGAAAAGGATATATACCGGAACGGCTATATCGAAGACATGGAACCAGTGAACGAAAAGTGTATCCGTGTGCGGGGTATCGTACGGAAACACTCAGAATGATCAGAACACAATAATTTATTGCTTCCCATAATGTATATTATGTAAAATCATAAATGTGACCCAATTCTCTCTTCTTTTTTTGAATATCCGTTGTCTTACTGGGTATGTGTATCTTCTGCTTTCCCTTCTTCTTCCCGGTTTTGTCTCTTCACATAATTCAGCTGCAGGTTTGAAATCATCCCTTCGATTTCCTGTATTTCGTCTTTCTGCAGTTCAACCTTCAGGGCATTGAAAACCAATGAACACAAATCAATGGCCTTTCTCGCCTCAGGCAGGTTCTCATGAATTTTTCCATTTTCAGGATGAGCCATGAGCCCAAGGTACTGCCATCCCTTAGCTGATATAATACTTACAAAAGAGAGAGCCATGTCTTTGATATTGGTGGGTGCAGCATCGCTCTCGTACTGCTCCCCGGAATCTTTTTTCTGCTCACTGTGTTTGTTATCCGTGTGTTCATTCATCTACAATGCCTCCCTTGAAAAATATTTGTGAACAATATACCCGGCGATATCCTGCACAGTATTTTCATCGGCACGAAACCAATGTATGTGGTGTTTTCGATACCACGTTCTTTGCCTTTTATACAAATGTACCGTACCTTGAATAATGGTATCGCGTGCTGCAGATAAAGTCCTTTCACCACGTATATATTCTACTACAGGTGTGTAGGTAAAATTCCTGAAGGCTGGTATGTCATCCCTATACCCCCTGGCCAAAAGATCTTCTACCTCTTCAACCAGTCCCTCTTCAAACATTCTGTGCACACGACGGCGAATACGTTGTAGAACGTTTTCACTTTTCATGGT
>PWXL01000026.1 GCA_003561145.1 Candidatus Atribacteria bacterium | reverse complement strand
TCCTCACTGCATTTCAGGAGGAGGACACCCGTGCGATGTGAGAGGCAGGAGGATGAAAAAAAGGTGCTTCAGTTAGTCGTTTTCCAACTGGGGGAAGAGATCTATGGGATCGATATTGCGGAGATCGTTGAAATTATTCCTATGCAGGCCATTACTCATGTCCCGGGGACAGCGGCTTTTGTGGAAGGCGTGATAAACCTGCGTGGCAGGATCATTCCAATCATCAATTTACGCAAGCGATTGGGGCTTTCCAGCCAAGATAATGGAAAGGCTACGCGCATCATTGTGGTTGAGGTTCGCCCCGATACAATAGGGATGATAGTGGATGCGGTTAAGGAAGTTCTGCACTTGGACACCTCAAATATTGAGCCCCCTTCTCCCGTAGTAGCTTCCGTAGATACAGAGTACATCCGGGGAGTGGGCAAGCTGACTGACGGGCTGCTTGTGCTCTTGGACCTTGAACGGGTGTTGGCCAGGGAAAAGAAAGATATGCCACGAAAATGAAGGAATAATAAGGTTGGCCGTCGAATAATCAATTCAGGAAATTCGTTAAAGTGAGAAAGGAGGGAATGAACACGTTGAAGAGTACGAAATTGAGAACAAAACTCATTACCGCATTTCTACTCGTCGGCCTGCTGCCGCTTTTGCTCGTCTGCCTGTTCAGTTATTTCTCTTTCCAGGAGGAATTAGTCGCAGAAGCATTCACAAAATTACATATGTTTACCGGTGAAAAAAGAAACGACGTTGAAATATGGTTGAACAGTATTATGAGCGCAAGCAGTGTGATTGCCGCCACAAGTGATGTACATCAGTCTTTGCATATATTGCGCGGAGGAGAGTACCAGGGTATGACAATCGGGGAAGCAGGAAACCGTAATGACCCGCTGTGGCTTGCACGGTTAGATATCCTCCAAGACAGCATGGCCAGATACCGGGATGCATTCGGCATTGCCGTTGTGAATGTAATCGATGAACACGGAACTATAGTGTATTCAACAGAAGGTTTTCTTAGCGGAGCCAAGCGTATGCAGCAGGACTATGTTCAAAAGGGTCTGCAAGGCATGGCCACGACATCTGAATTTTTTTATTCAGATGTTATCAATGAATACTGTATCGTGACGGCTGTTCCTGTGTATGCAGAAGGGGGGCAGGGTGAGGTCATTGGAGTGTTTGCGAACATTCTGCGGGCGGAAGATGTTGCTGCTATCGTGATAGCTGGGCTTGATTTGTTGGGAGAAACGGGAGATGCGTTTCTCGTTGCTGCCGATGGGTTGTTGCTTTCCCGGCCTCGCTACGGTGACCTGCGTCCATTCGAAAGCCGGATCGAAACCGCTGCAGTCAGGCACCTGGCAGAACCCATCCGCATCCGGCGCCTGGACTTTCATTTCAGCGGTGAGTACTTCGATCACCGTAACGGTGTGGTGCTGGGTGAAGCTGCTGTCATTCTTCTGGGGGATACAGTAGCCGGTTTGATCACGCAGATCGATTCGGCGGAAGTCAGGGCGGCGGCGGTCGATCTCAGAACAAGCATGATTATTATGATTATGATCGCTGCGGTGGCGATTGCCCTGGTAGCCGTGAAGGTTTCTTCCTCGATATTGAAACCCATCCATACCATTACCGGAATGGTGGAAAGGGTCGCCGAAGGAGACCTTTCTGTTGATTGTAAGGATACCGGTCGTAAAGACGAGATTGGAATCCTGAGCACGGCCTTTGCCTCCCTGGTGAGTATTTTGCGGGAGCTTGTCACGGGAATTGTTCATTATTCGTCCCAACTTGCCACTGTATCTGAAGAGCTTTCGAAGTCAGTAGACGAGGTTTCAAAGGTGACGCGGGAAATTGGCCACACTATTTCTCAGGTAGCCCATGGTTCGACCAAGCAGGGCGAGGAACTGGGTGGAGTCAACAAGTATGTTGAAGAAATGTTCAAAAAAACCAGCGCTTTGAGCGATGTCGTGGCGAAAAACCGGGAATTTACAGATACACTACAGGAGAGCCTGCTCAAGCAGGAAGAAATCCTGCGGAAAATTGAAAAGACGATACAGGAAAAAAGCCAGGAAGAGAAAAAGAGCCTGGAGGAAGCCGAGCAGGGGATGGGATTTCTCTCAGCTTTCAGGGAGAACATAAACACTCTCACCAAAGTCACCAAGGAGGCATCCAAAGCAGTGCTTATATTGGACGATCACTCCCGGGAAACAGGGAAGATTACCGACCGTATCGCCGCTATCAGCGAACAGAGCAAACTTCTCGCATTGAATGCTGCGATTGAGGCAGGTCGGGCAGGAGACGCGGGAAAAGGATTTGGGGTAGTCGCGGATGAATTGCGGAAACTAGCTGAAGAATCAGACCATACTGCCAGGCTCATCGCTGGGTTGAGCGAACGGATTCGCAAGGATACCCGGGAAGCTGTCGAGAATATGGATAGAACCGGTACACAAGTGAGTGAGGTTGTACAATCCAGTTCAAAAGTAGGGGAAACATTCTCAAGTGTGGAGCGTGAACTGGCGTTGGCCGGGCAAAGCAGAGAAGGCCTTATTGAAACCTTCGCTGCAAGTCGGAAAACACTCGCAGAGATACATAAAGCAAGAGAAGAAGCCGGCATCCGCACCGATGAAATCACTCTTTTAGTTGTGGAAGTGGAGAATGGTTTCAAAACTATTATAGATAATATCGGGTTGCTTGCATCGGTCAGCGGGGAGAACGTCTCCGGAAGCGAAGAAATTTCCGCTTCAATTGCAAAGCTCTCTGCATCACTCGAGCAAACCACTACCGCTATTTCTTCCTTGGTTCAGATGGTCCGGAAAGTGCAGAATATGACCACCTGCTTTCGGGTGTAGACAAGATGAATGCAACGAAACGGAGCAAGAACTCGGTATGTGAATTTTACCCCCGGGGAGTCAAATCCCATGCGTTGCGGTATCTTACAGGGCGTGAATCGTGAGTTGGAAGAGGAGGTCCCTCACCCTCAAAACTTATTGTTGTATTTATAAGGGCAATATACACTGCGGGAAAATAATCTTCAGGAGGAGGGATTCTCATGGAAAATTTATGGAGAGAGATTGCGAAAATGATAGACCACTCACTTCTTCAGCCGGATTTGACGGATCGGCATATTGAAAAAGAATGTGAAGTGGCAAAAAGGTATGACGTCGCTTCGGTGTGTTGCCGCCCTTGTGATATACAGCGAGTGAAGGGGCTTTTATCTGGTTCTCGTGTCGCGGTTGGAGCAGTGGTTGGGTTTCCTCACGGATCTCATAAAACGTCCACCAAGGTTTTCGAGGCCAGGGAGGCGATAGCCGATGGTGCAACAGAAATTGACATGGTGCTCAATATCGGTAAGCTGAAAAGCGGTGACCTCGATTATGTGAAAAACGATATCCATGCGGTTGTGGAGGTCGCACACGCGGGTGGAGCCATTGTGAAGGTTATCTTGGAGAATTATTATCTTACCGATGATGAAAAGCAGACAGCCTGCCGGTTGTGCGAAGAAGCGGGTGCGGATTTTGTGAAAACATCTACTGGATTTGCCGGAGGAGGAGCAACGATAGAAGATTTAGTTTTGATGCGCGATAGTGTATCATCTAAGGTCCAGGTGAAGGCAGCCGGAGGGGTGCGGGATCTTGATATGGCCTTGAAAGTGAGAAACACTGGTGCCACGCGCTTTGGAGCCACGCGTACGGCACAGATACTGGAAGAGTGCAAAAAGAGATGTTGAAGGGGAGATATACTGATGGGAGAACGCGTTTTTTTAGGAGTTGACCTGGGGGGAACGAATACCAAGTTCGCCCTGGTGCGAGAAGGAGGTGAAGTACTGGAGAGCAACGCCATCCCCACCAAGGCTATGCGAAAACCAGAGGAAGTCGCTCATGACATTGCACAGGAGGTAGAGCGCCTCTTGCAAATCGCCAGGGAACAAGAACGGGATATCCCTGCCCTGGGGATAGGTATCCCGGGCAGGATAGACTGGGAGGAGGGCATTTGTTACCTTCTACCGAATTTTCCCAACAAGTGGCACCAGGTTCCTATTCGTCGATGGCTGGAAGAGGAAACCGGCTTACCTGTTGGGGTTATCAATGACGTACGGGCGATTACTTTGGCTGAGAAACGCTTCGGTGCCGGGCGGGATGTCGAAAGCATGGCGATGGTCGCGATAGGTACAGGAGTCGGTGGGGGAATAGTACTCAATGGAGAGCTTGTGATCGGACAGCATGGCTCGGCGGGTGAATTGGGACATATTACGGTAGAAGCCGGGGGAACCGAGTGCGGTTGCGGAAACAGAGGCTGCCTTGAAGCATACGCAACCGGGCCTGCCATGGTAGCCGCTGCTATTCGGGCCGTGGTGCAGCAAAATGACACAGTGATACGAGATATAGTGGAAGGCGATCTGAACCGGGTTACCACAAAAGTGGTATCACAGGCAGTTGAGGCAGGCGACAGGGTGGCGATAGAAATTATTCAAAGAATCGGTGAATACATCGGTCAAGCTGTGGCGAACGTGTATGTAACCATTGATCCGGAATTGATCGTTATAGGGGGTGGAGTTTCAAGAGCCGGTGAACCCCTGCTGGAGAGTATACGGAAAGGAATAAAAAAGAGACTGTACATGGTACCCTGGGAGAACGTACGCTTGGTGCGGGCGGAACTGGACATGGATGCGGGCACCATCGGTACGGCGACTTGGGCGAAAGAACGTTTTGATAAGGGGCTCATTGGTTAAAAACTGACCTTTCCTGATTTTTATGGACAGTTCACAGGAAGTTTCTTACAATGAAGTTCAGGATTGGAAGATGGAATATCAGCCATGAAAACGTATATTTCCAGCGCGCAAATAATGCAGGTTCGCTCTCAGGAGAAGAGAGGATTTATTCTAGGTCAGCCAATTTGCGAACTGCTCGTTTTACTACTGCTTCGGGAACCTCAAGGTAGGTGGAACCCCTGTAACGCAGAGTGCGAAGGAAGCGTACTTTTTTCCCCACGATGGGGGTACAGGTAGGACACCCGCCTTTCAATAGGGTGTCTCCCTCCAATACTTTCTCAAGTGGTGTGCCGTTTACAAGAAGAGCAGGAGAAGATTCATCCACAGAAACCTGGTTTTTCGTAAAGGTGACCTTGACTGATTCAGCTTCCAACCCTTGTGCAAGTTCTGAAATAAATTCCCGGATGTCTCTTCCGCTTTCTGCGCAATACAGGCATTCCTCCTCCTTGTCAGGATATCTCCACTCGATTTCCACGTGTTTCACAATTCACACCCCCACTGTATTATTTCCCTTATAGTAAATCATAATCCTCCAGGCGGATTTTGTCCAGGTCGAGCCGTTCACGTACTGCTGCCCAAGCTTTTTCCACATCATCAGGCAACTCTTCTGTTTCCTGCTCCATGCGATCAAGCCAGGGAAGTTCCCTGGGAGATACTTTCACAACCCCTTCCTTGACAGCATTTTTCAATACCCTGATAGCGGAACGGGCAGCCTGCTTGGTTCGGGTGAAATGATCCTTATCTTGCAAGATTTCCTGCGAAATCTCAACTACTACATCAGGCCGCAATACATATGCCTGGGGGTCAAGGTGACTATCTGATTCCACGTGCCAGTCCCTGAGGCGAAGAGCATCATCCGCTCCATGAGATATTGCGGTATTGAACAACCGGCAATCATATGCCAGCTGTTCCATGGAGACAATGGGAGCCAGTTCCGCCAGTAACTTGAGATTTTGTACCGATTCATTACTCCACAGGTCAGCTGCGGCCGCTGCAATGTTCCCCAGCGGGCTTAAGTGTGCTACGGCCGCTGAACGGCCCTCCATGGAAATAGTGTATCCGGTTATGGCTTTTAGATAGGGGCCTTCGTAGGCACAGTCTTTACTGGGACCAATCGCTCCGGCTTCAAAGGCTACCAGGCTTCGTACTACGGTTGCGACCCGGACAACTGCTGCAAAAGTGCGGGGTATGTATCCTTTTTCAGCCAGCACCATGGCGGTGTTTCCAAAACCGCAGGCTGAGTCACCTGAAGCGATGGTCCCGGTTTCCCGGGCTATCCTGGTAATATCAGACCACAGGTATGCCATATCCCGTGTTCCCATCACTCCCAGAATAAAAAGGATACTGGAGAGATCGGCGTTGAGCAGTGCATTATCATGGACTTCCTTCCCGCCGGTGGATTCGATGGCCAACATATCCGCCCCAGCCAAAGCACATTCACGAAAAGTATCGAGCATATTGTGGTACAATTTTCCTTCCCTCATCATGGGCGGCCGTGTCATTTCCCGAATGTCATTTGGTGTGATACGTAAAAGGCTTTTCAGGGAGTATTTGTTCTCATACTCACGCATGATATCAACAGTCTGGCGAGTGATTTCCACACCCCATTTCGGTTCCATGGTAGTTTGAGGAAGTAATTCCACTTCCACCACAATCCCAGGCACATATAAGGAACGGGCGCGTTCGAGCACCCCTGTAACCATTTGCCGGTATTGTGAAAGAACCTCTTTGAATGTATCTTTGGTGATATCCATGGGAGGCAGGGTAAAGTTGATCTCCGGATACACAGTGCCGCCCCCGATCACCATGCCGTTGGGAAAAGAAAGCGGGTGTGGGGCGGTTCCGAATATCAGTTTTTTCGGATCGGTAATCACCGGAGTAGTAAATTGTTTCATGGTTGTAACCTCCATTCTAACTGCCGTGAGGAGGGAGTCAAATTTAGAAGTGAGAAGTCGGAAGTCGGAAGTAGGAATGTAAAGGCTGAAAGACTGAAACAGTAAAAGACTCACTTCTTACACCTTACTTCTCGTTGACTTGCAGCCGCTCCTTCCCGGTCTTTACAGGATGGCTTGTGAGATTTTTCAAATCCTACTTCAGCAATCATGCATCATACATGAACAACCCCTTTTCACCGCCTCACCTTCCCCACTTCCCCGTTTATTAAAAAGATTGTCATTGCGAGCACCACCTGTATGTGGTGCGTGGCAATCTATGCTTTTTACATCAAACAAGCACAGACTGCCGCGTCATATCAATCCTCGCAGTGACGGTAAAGGCAGTGAGGAGTAAGAAGTAAGGAGTGAGTCACATTCAGAATTCAGAATTCAGAAGTCGGAATTCAGAATGAAAGGCTGAAACAGGAGGTAGGATGAGGGAGTCGGGTTCCATTCCGTAAAACATCCCTTAACCGTCTTGCCCACTACTGCCCTTCACCCCTTCCCCTCTTCATCGTATTGCCGGCCTTGTGGCCTCTTACACCTTACTTCTCGTCGACTTTCAGCCGCTCCTTCCCGGTCTTTACAGGATGGCTTGTGAGATTTTTCAAATCCTACTTCAGCAATTATACATCATACATGAACAACTCCCATTCACTGCCCATAGGGCACTGACGTAGCAATCTATGCTTATAAGGGTTGTGAATCAGCATTAGCTTCCGAAAATTTCTTCTTCATAGCGATTATATAAGAATAGAGGCATCCAGGATAATGGTTCATTGAAATTGAACAATGTATTTTTCTTTTCAATCTGGGGCCTTATAGACCTTTTTC
>PWXL01000112.1 GCA_003561145.1 Candidatus Atribacteria bacterium | reverse complement strand
GCCAGGGCACATGCACCCAGTGCTTTTAGGATATCGGGAACAATAAATGGTAAAAAACCTATGCGCAAAATTCCTCCAATCCCGGTTTCCAGGCCCAAAACAAAATTAAGGATTATCCATAAATACAGCAGGCCCGGCCCATAGGGTACCGTTACTCCGCAGATTGCAAGAAACACTACCCTGGAGAATGCAGGCGCACGCATGGACTCCCGCACACGGGCAACAAGTGGTGCCGCCAAAAGGAAGCCGGCCAGAAAACCAAAAGTTGGCTGCAAAAGGTACATTATGCCTCCAAATGGAGGAGCAGCAAAGACCGGTATCCCCACCAGTCCCAGTCCCAGGTATACCGCGACCCCCAGAAAGGCCTCGAGAGGCCGAAGGACAAGCCCTCCCAGCACAATAACAAAGGGCACCAGGCTAAAGGGCACCATTCCGGAGGTGAAACGGAAAAAGGCCGCTGCAGCCGAAAGCAGGGCGGCAAAAAAAGCAGCTCGCACTAAAACTACGGGAGAAAGCATGGGTAACTGTTTTTGACACCTTGGTCATGCTCGGGCTGTTCTGCAGGCTTTGTGCATGATTCAAGATGTACGTATTCACTGTATGTGTTTTCTTGAGAGAATGTCATTACCGCCCCCGCTGTGAAACCATTCGTCAGCATGTTGTATGCCTTCACATCTTTGCTCCTCCTTTAATGCGGTGAGAAATGAGACGTAAGAAGCAAGGCGTGGCGCAACTCACTCCTGAATCCTGTTTTCAGATTTTCATCCTCGCCGCCACCCCGCCGGAAGCAGCGAAGCTTCTCCCCAATACAATCTCTTGTTGCCTTCAGCTGTTTCCACCACCAACGCGCCTTCCTCATCGACACCTCTCAAACGCCCCCGGACGGAGTCGCCTTCCCAACGCACCACAACTTCCCTGTCAAGCCAGGCCAGGCGGGAAAGATAGCTTTCCTTCCAGGCACCAAAGTGCGGGGATTTCTTCCATGCACTGTAGTTTTTCCAGAAAGTCACAAGAAACGAACGCAACACCACGTAACGGGGCAGCTTTTTTCCCATATGCATGGACAATGATGCCGACCTGTTTCGAAGCGCTTCCGGAAAGTCCTCTTCAGCCAGGTTCACGTTTACGCCTATCCCCAAGACCACCCATTCCGTGCGGCCTCCTCTCACTCCGCTTTCAAAAAGGATTCCCGCAATCTTTTGCTCTCCGAGCAAGAGATCATTCGGCCACTTGAGACGGGGGTACAGTCCCAGCCCCTCGAGTCCCTCGGCCAGGGAGAGCGCTCCCAGGAGAGGAAGTGAAAGGCATTGGGAGGGTGGGTGGGAAGGGCGAAGCAGAAGAGAGAAGGTGAGGCTTTTCCCTGGAACGGAAAACCATCCCTTGTTCTGCCGGCCTCTCCCGGCGCACTGGTGTTCCGTCACCACCAGTAGACCTTCCGGCCCGCCGCCTTGGGCACATGCCTTGGCCAGTGTGCTGGTGGAGGGGCACGAATCCCGGCTGACTATCGTGAGTCCGGGAAAGCTCCCTTGCAAAAGGACACAAAGCCTGTGAGTCCATAAACCATCAGGAGTATTCTGCACAACATATTCCCTCATCATAGAGAGTGATCGGAGTGCCTTCCCTATTGTGCAGGCCTATTTCCGAACTTTTTAAGTATAAGAAAGAAGGCGGCTCCCCCTGCCATAAGCTGTAAATAAAAAGTTATTACCCTCCACAACAGAACGAACATCCCCAGCTTTTCCGGACCGACCAATCCCGCAAACACCGAAGCTATCGATATTTCCACACCGCCACTGGCACCTGGTGAGGGAATAAAGGAAAATACATAAAAAAGCGGAATCTGGGCTCCCAGTACCTGGAGATAGTTGGGAATCGCTCCCAAGGCTGCGAGCACAATGTAGGCCACCGAGAACAGCATGAGGTATTGGCACAAATAACAGCCCATGTTCCAGGCCAGGTACTGTGGCTTTTCCCGTATAAATATGGTAAACCCCCGCCGGAAATCAACCATGAACTCACCCACCCATTCCCAGACTGCCTCTTCAGAAAATTTCACCCTTTTAAAGCGCCGCCGCACGAACCTCATGCCCCAGCCTATAAGCTGGTACAGTACCTTGGGACGGAGCAGCAAAAAAAACAAGAGCGCTATGAGAATAGAGTAGGCAACGGCAAACGAGTACAAGAGATCCAGCAAAAACCCATGCAAGGCAAAGCCGATGCGGAAAACAAAAATAAGCAGAAACAACATCACAAGTAAGCTCAGCTGATAGAGAACACCGGTAATGACCATGAGGCTTCCCGCCTCCCCCCAGCTCAAGCCGGACCTGGTGAGTACATACATCTGGGCAGGGCTTCCGCCGGAAAAAAAAGGAGTTATGGCTGCCATAAAATAACCCGAAAGCACCGTTCCCATGGCATCTGTGAAAGATATTTTCTTTTTCCAGGCCCTGGTACTCAGCCATAACCTGATACCGTCCACCAGCCAGGACCCTGCCATTATGCCCACCCCCGTAGCGAGCCAATATGGATGAAGCTCGGAGATGTCCACCCGGATGCCCCTCCAGGAGATGGCGAGAAATATCAATGCCATGCTGACTATGCTGATAAATACTGATAGAAAAACCTGCCTGATAAGTTTGCCGCGCTCAAACCGTTTTTGTTCAAACATATGTATCCCTCGAGGTTACCAAATAGACCACCCTATCAGTGCGATAAGTACAGAGAATACCAGAAAGATCGCTGCAGCCAAATAATTCCCGACCCTCAGCAGACGCAGGGCTTCCTCGATTCTCTCCGGATCAAGGTCTTTGAGGGGTTCTCCCATAAATGGACGTTCTTCGCGCCTGCCCCTGTAATAGCTTGTTCCTCCCAAACGTACTCCCAGAGCGCCGGCCATAGCCGCTTCCGGCCAGCCGGCGTTCGGGCTCGGGTGAAACCTGGCATCCCTTCTGGCACAGTACAGGGCCGACCTCCAAAACCCGCCGCACAGCAAGGCGGCCAAAATGATAACAAAAGCGCTCAGCCGAGCCGGAATGAAATTTACCAAGTCATCGAAACGGGCGGAAGCAAACCCGAAAAAAAAGTAGCGGAAATCCCTGTGTCCCAACATGGAGTCCATTGTATTCACTGTTTTATACACCAGGCCACCCACTCCTCCAAACACAGTTACATATAAAAAAGGGGCAACAAATCCGTCGCTGAAGTTTTCCGCCAGGGATTCCACGCAGCCCCGCACCACCTCCCACTCGGAAAGATGCTTCGTGTCCCGTCCCACCATGTGGGACAAGCAGCGCCTGGCACCACTTAGGTCTCCCCAGCGCAGGGACTGCAATACCTCTTCCCCCTTACGATGAAGGGTTCGAAAGGCCAGAAAACTGAAAACAAGGTATATCTCGATTGCCCAAAATAGAGGAGGATACAACAAACGGAGAAAGAGAGCCACCCCAACATATCCGGCACCAAGGCCACCCGCAAGCATAACGAGCACGGCAAAGCCCATGACGAACTCGCGCCTGAAGCTCCTTTTCGCGGGGAAAAAAACCTTCTCCGCGCCGTTAACCAACTTTCCGATCCACGAGATAGGGTGCCAGCGGTCAGCCGGGTCCCCGAAAATGGTGTCTAAAAGGTATCCGGCCGCGAGCCTTATGACCGGCATCGTCAACCCGCCTCAACATTCCAGAGTGCAACCACCTGGGGAAACAGATGATCGTCCCGTACATGGAGAACAGCAGCGGGATCAAGAAGCCAGCGGAACGTGCTTTCGAAAGAAACTCCTGTAATGTAAACAAGAATACACCGCAACACGCCCGCGTGTGCCACCACAAGATAGTCACCGTCTTCCAGGAAGGCCATGTGTTCCCAAAAACCAGAAACCCTCTCCAATACGGAGCCGAAGCTCTCCCCCCCGGGGGGGGTGAATGCAAGGGGGTTTTCCTTCCATTCAGCCACTTTTATGGATTCCTCCCGTTCAAGCACCTCCCAGCTTTTCCCTTCCCATTCACCAAATGAACGTTCTTTGAGGGCCGGGTTTACCTCAAGGGGTTCACCGGGAGGAATAAGGAGGTTGGCCGTTTCAAGCGCCCTGGCCATGGGACTTGAAAATATTCGGCGGAATCTTTTCTCCTCCAACAACCCTGCCGCCTTTTTTACCTTGCGCCTCCCCCGTTCGGAAAGAGGAACATCGCTCCAACCCGCGAAATATCCTTTCTCTGTTGCCTCGGTATCTCCGTGCCGCATAAAAAAAACATTTTTCATTCTTGTTTCCCTTTCTACGCAACCCACAAAACAAGCATCATCACTTCTGCAAGTTCTACAGAAGCTCCCACTCCGTCTCCCCCCATGCTCCCCAGGGAGCGTCGCACCATCAACCCGAATATATATATGATAATAAAAGTCATTCCTGTTTTCAAAGCACCTGCCGCTCCCCCCATCCACCAGGCAAGGCCACCACAGATAAGAACCCAGCTAAAAAATGTGAGCCCGGAAACTGTACCGATAAATTCCTTCCCCAGTCCGCCAGTGGGTGGTGGAAAAAAGAATCCCACTTCAAGAGCTGACACTCTTCCCGCAACAGTCGCTATAACCAGCACCCAGGGCAGATCCACACCATGCAGGGCTGCCACTTTGAGTCCCAGCAAAAAAAACATACCGGCCGCCCCAAAAACCCCGATGCGTGAATCCTTCAAAACCCTGTTGCGTGTTCCCTGGTCTTGTGAGGAAAAAATCGCGTCGCACACGTCCGCCCAGCCGTCCAGATGCAGGCCCCCTGTAAGCACCACCCACACAGCGGCCGTGACAACCGGGGGAATAAGTGTGCCCGGGAAAATGTATGTGAAGGCTGCATAACAGGCCCATACACTCATACCCAGCAGCGCGCCTACCAGCGGAAACAAAAAAGCGGAGCGCCCCAAGTCTCCCTTGCGGAACTCCGGGTTTCCCACGGGGAAAATGGTGAGAAAGGAAAGTGCCACCCGCAATAATCGTGCTGCTTCTCTCATCGGGGCTTCAAACACCACGGCAACCCTGCCGTGACCAGGTACACTTCCTCACAGCGTTCTGCAAGCCACTGGTTCGCCCAGCCAGCCACATCGCGGAATGTCCTTCCCAGCTGTGAATCAGGAACCACGCCCATCCCAACCTCGTTGGAAACGACAATCAACAGGAAACCTTCACGCTCTCGTTTTGCGAACAGCCATTCCAACTCCTCGTTGAGAGCCGAACGTGCCGGCCCTTCTTTCCCTCCTTCCCGCAACAACAGGTTGCTGGCTAAGAAAGTTATACAATCAACCAGTACCCCGCAGCCCGCAAAGCTCTCTGTGCATTCTCGAAACCCATGGGGAACCTCTCGTGTCCGCCACTGAGGAGGACGATGGGCGCGATGATGCTTTACCCGTTCTGCCATTTCCCCGTCGGCAACCACCCCGGTTGCCATGAACACAATGGGGAGTTCGCTTTGCAGGGCTTTTTTTTGAGCCAAGGCGCTTTTGCCGCTCCGTGCGCCACCCAAAAAGAGAATGCTTTTATTGTTTGTTCCGGACATATTCTTTCACTGCCTCAAGGAGTAAGTGGTTTTCCCGGCGGGCTCGAACCGCAAAACGAAACCAGTTTCCGTCAGACAAGCCATAGAAATCAGAGCAGTCCCGTATCACAATACCCCTCTCCTTAAGAAAATCGAAAAATCCCTGGTTCTCATTCTTCAGGCGGGCAAGATAAAAGTTTACTTTCGATGAACACAGTCGCTCTAAAATACCCGGTTTTTCCATTCCCTGCTCCAGAAAGGCTTTCTCTTCAGCGAGCTTTTCCCTGGTCGTACGGTGAAAAAAAGAGAGGTCGGCAGAGGCCAAAAGATCGAGCGCCTTGGAAAGAAGAGCGTTCACGCTCCATGGCTCCAGGGCTCCCTCGATGTTTCTTACCAGGTCAGGATGTGCTACAAGGAAGCCGCCCCTCAGACCGGCCAGGGAATAATACTTGGTGAGAGAACGGATAACAACCAGCTTTTTTCGCTCTAAAACATGGGAAGAAAGCGATGTTTCTTCTCCCATAAATTCCTGGAATGCTTCATCGACCAGGAGCCAACTCCCTTCTTCGTCACACCTCTCCACCAGGTCCTCCCAAAGCCATTCCGGAAAGGTAGTGCCGGCCGGGTTTCCGGGGTTTCCCGCTACAATAGCATCGTACCGCTGTCGAAATAGCAAATCGAAAAAACGTGCGGGGTCACTCCCGGGAAAGTGAAAATGGTGGATCACTTCTCTTCCCTGCCGGCTGAAGGCGCGAGCATACTCGGTAAACATCGGCTCGCATATTGCCACCCGTTGCAGGGGCAGTTCCCGGGCCAACAGGTATATTCCCTGGGAAGCACCGTTACAGGGAAGAATAACACCGGCGGGTATATTATAAAGAGAGGCCAGTAACCGGCGGTGATAATCAATGTTGAGCGGCGGGTAGACGGAAACATACCGGAAAAGGTCGTCCCAAGCTTCTTGCAATACCAGGGGAGGTCCCCAGGGATTGATGTTCGCACTGAAATCCACCAGGGATTTCCCCTTGTCTGTATATTCCAACACCCTCCCACCATGGGGAGCGACCCTCATGAATCCACCAGGGCCACCGATGCGATATGGTCACCCTCATTCAGCCGGATGAGCCGAACCCCTCGAGTGTGCCTGCCCTGCTGAGGCACGTCATCGGTATCGATACGAATAAGGACACCGCTTTGCGTAGAGATAAGGGTCTCTTTCTCTTCGTGCACGGGCATCACGCCAACCATCTCCCCGGTGCTCTCCGCAAATTTCATTATGATGACCCCCCGGCCTCCCCTGTGGTGGCTGGCGAAATTCACCATGGAAAGCTTCTTACCCATGCCCCGGGAGGAGACTACCAAAAGCTTCTTCGAGCGATCCAGCACACAGGCATTCACCACTCTATCCCTTCTGCGCAGCGTCATGCCGCGGACGCCTCTTGTGCCGCGCCCCATGGAACGAACCTCCGCTTCGGGAAAGGATATGGCATAGCCCCGCGCAGAGACCAGCAACACTTCCTCGTCACCCCGAGTAACCAAGACCTGCGAAAGCCTGTCGCCCTCGGAAAGGTTTATCGCCCTGATGCCCCTGCGAGTGATGGACACAAACTCCAAAAGGTCGGACTTCTTCACGTACCCATGGGCCGTTGCGAAAAACAGATGTCTTCCCTGCCCAAAATCTTTAAGAGGAATGAAACGAAATACTGTCTCCTCTTCTTCCAGTGGTAACAGATTGACCAGGTGTGTTCCCTTGGATTGGCGTTGCATTTCGGGAAGCTGGTAAGCGGGGATTTGGAAAACACGCCCCCTGCTTGTGAATAAAAGAATACGGTGAAGTGTTGTACAGGCCGCTATCTGACGTACAAGATCCGCTTCTTTCACTGTAATCCCGCTGACACCTCTCCCTCCCCGTCCCTGCCGGCGGTATAACTCAAGGGGCACCCTCTTAATGTATCCGTCACAGGTGAGGGTGAGGACGATGTCCTCTTCGGGAATGAGGTCAATGTCCTC
>PWXL01000115.1 GCA_003561145.1 Candidatus Atribacteria bacterium | reverse complement strand
GTCATGGTATTTTTCACGGTTTCAGCAAATGCGTCAATGCGCGTGCGCAGCTGTTCTTCTGAGAAGTGCCGCCGGTCAAGGTGGTCTCCGTCCAATGCAAGCAGGGGAAATCCTTCTTCTCGCAAGGCCCGCCGTAAAAGCTCGTTCATGCCCTGGCTTTGACGGCATCCCCATTGGTTGAACTGTAAAGCGGCATGCGCCTTGTTCTCCCGCAATATACGAATAATAGCAGATACCCTGAGCTCGGCTTCCAGAAAAACCGAGGAAGCCAGTATTTTTTTCGCTGCCCAACCCAACGCTTCCTCCCCGTTCCAGGGTACCCAATAGGGTTGGGTAAACTCTTCAGCACACACGGAAAATCCCGCATTCTCAAGCATCTGTGTGAGAGAATTCGGAAAAAAGGGTTTCAGATGAAGCCAGACAGCCCTCGTACTTCCGGAGGAAGCAGCATGCGAGCTCATCAGTTTTTCAATCAACTTTTCCAGAAAACGCACTGACACATCTGTGCCGATAAACTGGTAATAATACGGGAGATAGTCGAGGTTCTTCCCCGGGGGAGAAAGTATCTTTGCATCTTTACCGCGCAGCCGCCCGAGTTCCTCCATCAGCTGGTGTGACTTGTTGGAATGCTGCAGAGGTTTGGCCCATTGGAGGGGCCGGCCGGTCGTTTTCGACGTTCTCGCAGATATTTCAACCAGCTGGTTCCGCACATAGGAGGATGTCTCCTCCGTGGTCGAAGGGGGGACGTCTACCAGGAAAAAAGGTACCTTCCATATGTTTGCCATGGTTTGAAAAAAAGGCACCGTCCCGCTACAGATGTTGCTTGAGGCAAACAGGAGGTCGGGCCGTGGAAAAAGGCGTGCCAGGCTCATGCCGGTAGCTGCCCGGTGATAGCTGCACATATCGGCCGAGAACCATTCCTTTTCCGCTCGCTCCAGCGCCAGGGGGGCAAGGCCCACTGCTGCTGTGAGACCGGAAGCAATTTCCGGGTAAAAGGGTATCCCACCCGCCGCATGGATAAACTCAGCCGGGAAAAACAGGCTGGCCCACATAACCGGGCGGGAGCGGCCGTATACCTGCTGGAGATACTCCATGGTAGCCTGGTAGGAAAAGGAATGTACATCGGGAAAAGGTGTGCGGCGGCGCAACCACCAGCGGTAAGGCGCAAGAAGCGAAAACAGTTTCGGTCGGTTCAAAAGATATGCAGCAGCACGTATCAACAGGTCCTTTCTCCGGACGACACAAAAAGGGAACTTCATTCGGGGAGCTCCAAAGTCTCACAAAAAGCATCCAACCGGGTTTTCCACTGGGCAGGAATGTCATGTGCGGCCTCGTGTTCGAGCACCAGTAAAGGCACGGGAAGAAACCGCTGCATCATCGCCACTTCATACAAGGCATTATCACAAAATTTCGGTACAAGTGCTACAACTCCCCCTACTTTCAACCATGTAACCAGTTTCAGCAAAAAGCTGCCTCTTTGCTCAAGGCCTGCCCTGAAGCAGGGAGCCCTCCCTGTTAGGTAGAGATGCGCCAAAGCCAAAAACGGGTCTGCCGAAAGCGGCTGGGAAAGGTAGGGGAAAATTTTTCGGCGGGACCCCAGGGGGCTATCCTCGAAGACTGTTACCCCCCGGCTCTCCAGGAATGAAATCACGGGGCGTATCAATACATGGGAAGCGGTAAGGAGAACAGAGGTGTTTCTTTTTTCCGCGGCGGGGTGTACCCCTGCAGAATTCCCATCCAGGAGGGCGGCACCGGGGAGGAGGCCTGATAAAAATTGTTCCGTCACTTTTTTTTTCTTCTCGAGGGAAGAGTGGATTTCCTCCGCCAGCCGCTTTTCCAGGTATTTCTCCTTGCCCCCGCTACAGGAAAGAAGTTCGTGTGACAGGCGCCTTAATTCCCCGGCGAATCTTTGCACCCCCCGCTCTGTGCTGTCAAAGGGAACGGAGAGAGCAAAAAAAGATGAGCCTTTGAAAAGCCGGCAGGCTGCCTCCCACGTCCGCCTGGATGCATCACAGGAAAGGGCGAAGAGGGACATGTTTTCATCGTTACGGCGTATGATGAGTTCATGAAGGAGGCTCCGGGAAAAGGGACAAAAAGGCACAGGCAGCAGGGAATCAGCTTCCTGTGTGTCCCCGCTCACAGGTGAAAAAAACTCAGCGTCCGCACCGCAGGCTCGAATGAGCTCAGGTGGAACATAGCAGCAAAAATAGCGTATCGGAGCCATGAAAGAGATTCTCTACAAGAGAAACCTGAACAACCACACCACCACGGACGCCAAGAGAAGCATAAGAAGAATCGGCGCGAGCACCAGCGCGACACCAGCAATCACCAAGATCGCCAATACAAGGGCGGCAATGGTGAACACAGCCGCCAATATCGCCGGGAAAAACCGCACAACCAATATGATCAGGAATATTGCTCCCAGAATGGTTAAGATGGTCCTGAACATGGTATTCTTCTCTCCTAGATCCTCTTTTCTGAAGCAGGTGATAGAAGCCCTTTCTCCAAGGCGAATTTTACCATGGCGCGAAACGCCATGGCGCGATGGCTGTAAAGATTTTTTACCCCGGCTCCTAATTCTGCGAAGGTTTTTTCAAAAGGCGGGAAGACGAACACCGGGTCATACCCGAACCCACCTTCTCCCCGGGGGTTTTCCGAAATCCATCCCTCACACACTCCTTCAAAAACCCTCTCGCCACCTTGCCAGGCCAGCGCTACCGCAGCCCGGAAACGGGCCGATCGCCGGGCAGGAGGAACGCCCTTTAGAAGTGACAACAGCTTCTTAATTTTGTCCGAAGCAGAGGACAGGTTCTCACCGAAACGGGCGGAATATATTCCCGGTGCTCCGTCCAAGGCATCCACTTCCAGCCCCGAATCCTCTCCAACACACAGACGACGGCTTATCTCAAAACCGCGCCGTGCCTTGAGTAAAGCGTTTTCCACATACGTGACACCGGTTTCGGGAACTTCTTCGAAGTTGAATTCCTCGTAGGCACTGGTTACCTTAATTTCAAGGCCCTGGAAAATCTGGTCTATTTCGGCCAGCTTCCCCCGGTTACGTGTGACGATCAATATGTGACGCCTGGCAAATACGGAGGAACCCATTCTCAGGGAAGGCCTCGCTCCATAACCTTTTGCTGGGCCTTGATCACATCTTGTACCCCCCGCTCAGCCAGCGTAAGCAGGTGATCAAGTGTCTCGCGTGAAAAGGGATCAAGTTCAGCGGTTCCCTGCAATTCAACGAATTTTCCCTTGCCGCTCATGACTACGTTTAAATCGAGTTGGGCTATGGAGTCTTCTTCAAAGTTCAGGTCCAAAAGCTCCATCCCGTTGACCACCCCAACGCTCACCGCCGCCAGGTAATCTTTTACGAGGCGCCCCCGAAACTGGGATCCCTTCGAGGCTGCGTTCCACACGGCCTCACACATCGCGATAAACGCTCCATTGATGGCATGGGTGCGCGTTCCACCATCTGCCTGTATTACGTCACAGTCCAAGAGAATTGTGCGCTCTCCAAGCGCTTCCAGGTTCACCACCGCCCGGAGAGCACGTCCAATCAAACGTTGTATTTCCTGGGTCCTTCCCCCCAGCCGTCCCCTCACGGCGTCCCGCATGTTCCGGGTAGAGGTGGCACGGGGAAGCATGGCATATTCCGCTGTCACCCAACCCCGGCCGCCTCCCCGCAGAAAGGGAGGAACTTTTTCCTCTATACTGGCCGAGCACACTATTTTATTATCGCCAACCTCAGTCAGAACCGATCCTTCGGCGTACTTGAGATACCCCACGGTAAAAGAAGGAGTACGAACCTGGTCGTTTTTCCTGCCGTCCCCCCTCACCAATGTTCCTTCGTTGCCCTGCTTCAGGTAGCTGTTGAGTTGTTGAAAGCTATTGAACCTCTGCAATGAGTTTTTCATCCCTTTCCAGGGGCCTGGATGTATCCATGTGCCCTCTCAGGGTCTCCCGCTCCTGCCCGTCGATCAATATTTTCACACGTTGGACAGCGGGTGTTTCAGTCAGTGTGTTGATGATGGAGTAGATGCTCAAAAGCTCCTGGGAGGATCCTCCCGCCTGCCCCTCTATCATCTGCTCATCGAGGTCAACGTATACCGTTCCTCCCTCTGAAAAGACACCGTTCAGGCGTGTGTCGGGAGGAATTGGGTTGAACAGGGTTTCATCTTGGGGTCCGCGCAGGAGTTCTTCCAGCACCCGTTCCAAATAGTTCCCTTCGGCATCGATCAACCGTCTTTCACCTATCAGCGAGATAAACTGGTCGTCGGTAAAATACAAGACAACCTCCCAGCTCTCTTCCTCATCAAGCGGAATAATATGCGGTGTTGGTTCAGCTTCTGTAATGGCAGGCAAAGATGGAGGTGCAGGTGGCTCTTCGCGCTCACGAAAGAAATACTCCCCCGCGTAGACCACCATGAAAAATGCCCCCATCCCGATAAAGAGATAGAGCAACGCCGAGAGAAAGGCGGTACGGCTTTTTTTCCTTTTTCTCCTTCGTCTCAGCTTATTCTCCATGACTCAATCCTCGAGAAACTGTTGAATGGTTTGGCTCTCCCGAAGCTCTTTGATTCCCCTGACAATTCCCTGGACCAGTTTATCATGAAAATCGGGGTTGGCAAGGCGCTGCGCTTCGGCAGAGTTTGTGAGAAATCCCACCTCCAAAAGAACGGCCGGAAAAAACATGTTTTTCAAGATGAGCAGAGGTGCCTCCTTCAAGCCCCGATTTCTCTGGCTGGTCACGGCGACTATGTTGCTGGTGATCTTTTCACCTGCTTCGGCACTCACCTGGCGACTGCCATAGTAGAGAGATTCCAGGATTGCCGTGTCTCTTCCCTGTGTTACTGGTGGACGGGCCTGGCCTTCGGCTACGAAAAACTCGTTCTCACGGCGGGCCACTTCCTCGGCTCCCTCTCCCGAGTACCGAGCGCTTCCCACAAAAGCCTCCACTCCCTCCGCCCGCAGATTGGGAGCGGCATTGGCATGAACACTTAAAAAAAGAAGAGGGTTTTGGTGATTGGCAAAAGAGGTGCGACCCTGCAGGGTGGGATAGGTGTCCCCCTCCCTGGTCATGATGACCTCAAAACCCTGCCGAACCAGTTCATCCCGTAGCTTGCGCGAAATGTCAAGCACCACGTCTTTTTCCCTCAAACCATTCGCTATCGCACCTGGGTCACGCCCCCCATGACCGGGATCGATTACCACCAGCCGCGGGTTTATCTTGTCGAACAAAAGCTCCTCCTCCGGCGTCGGAGTCGGCTCAAGGGGTGTAGGAGTGGGTTCGACGGGAGTTGGTGTGGGATCAAGGGGTGTTGGTGTGGGGCTTGCTATCACTTCGATCAACGGTTCCCTTTCCGCCAAGGGAGAAGCCTCGATGTCAATAAAAATCCGGGGGTTCACCCCTCCAAGCACACCTTTGTCTACCTTGACTGCGGCATTCAGTACCACGGCTACCTCTACAGCATTATTCACCTCTCGGAACTCCACTCGATTTGTACGTGAATCACCTATTTGCACACTCGAAACATCACTCCCCAGGCTGCAGTTATCAAAGCGCAACAGCACCCTGCGGGAAGGATTGTCTACCTCGACGACGTGAGAAGGAGGATCAGAGACAAAATCAAAGGTTATTCGAGTACGCTCATCTGCGTGTTCGGTGGAATAACGAACCCCCCGCAAAATATTCATGCGCACATCAGGTGCCACCTCAAAGGGAGTAGGAGAAGGCACAGGGTCTTCTGCCACATCTGCCGCTGTTATATCGATGCCCAGGAGACGGGAAAGCAAATCAGGGGTTGCAAAAACCGCCGTCCCTTCAATGAAGATTTCCTGACCGAGCCGCACCTCCTCGCCGGTTTCAGAAACAGCTACCCCCTTATCCATGGAAAGCACCCACTTGGTGTGGCGAAAGGTGAGATGGACTTTTTGCATTATGGGGGAATAATAAACAATGCCGCCTATCTGACTGAAAAGGGTTGCCACCTCTACATACACCCGGCCCTGGTATTCCTCCGCCGGGACCTCTACCATGCTGACCCTGCCGCCGTATTCAACTCGAAACGCCGCCCAGGCGATAGACGCTGCCGCCAACACGGCCACCACCATACAATAGAAAACGCAGCTCCTAAAAAGGCGATATATCATCTTTTTTCTGCTCATCGGAAGGGATTTCCTCCAAATCTCCCAAGGCATTGTCCTCATCTCCAGGCTGACCCTGAAAAGTATAATTCTCCTTTTCCGTACCGGCTCGGTAACTCTCACTGGAGTCAGAGACATGCTCATCCTCTCCCCTGCTGCGGGGCGGGCTGAGAAACTGCACATTGATGGCGTTTATCTCGTAGGAAGTGCGCTTGTTCCCCTCCTGGTCTTCCCAGCTATTGGAGCGAAGCTCTCCTACGACGGCCACTCGACTGCCCTTGTGGAGGAAACGAGCACAGTTTTCGCCTACCTTGGACCATGCAGCTATGTTGATGAAGGTAGTATCTTCCACCGCTCCGTCCCGCCCCTGGTACTGACGGTTCATGGCGATGCCGAAGCGGCAGATCGCTGTGCCCTGAGGCGTATACCGCAGGTCAGGTTCCCGGGTCAGGTTCCCGATACCGAAAAAATAATTAATGTCACGAGCCATGATGTCACCCCCGCCTATCGGTTTTTCTCCTGCCCCTGCACCCTCCTCCGTACACGGACCGGATATGCCTCCCCATTTACATGATAGTGTAACACATCTTACCCGTGTCTCAAAGACCTTCATCATTCCTCTTCCCTGCCCAGGGAGTAGATGTCTTTTCGCCTGTGCAGCAGAAGGGGCAAAACCGCACGCGCATGCTCCGTGCCTGTCACATCGAGTTCACGTACCAATATTCCCTCCTCCCTATCCAACATGCCCAGCACCTTGCCCATCGGGTCAGCAATCATGCTTTGTCCCCAGGCCTGGTAGTTCGCTCCGGGGTAGGGAGCAGGTGAAGAGGCTATCATGAACACCTGGTTGTCGAGCGCCCGACACCGGAAAAGCATTTCCCAGTGAAGCGGGCCGGTTACCTCGTTGAAGGCCGCTGGAACGAAGACAAGGCGGGCTCCCCGCACTGCATACAACCTGGAAAATTCTGGAAAACGGATATCGTAACACACCATTACCCCGATCTTTCCCCATGGTGTATCCACCAGGGTACAGTGTTCCCCGGCGGTGAATACAGCGGATTCCCTGACGCGGAGTTCACGGAAAGCGACATCGAAGAGATGCACCTTGCGGTGAAAAGCAACCAGCTTCCCCTGTGGAGAAAAAACCGGTGAGGTGTTGTATATCCGCTCTGCAGAGGTTTCCGGGAAGGAACCTCCCACCAACCATATACCGTTTTGCCGTGAAAAGGCGGAGAGGGCATGAACAGTCGTTCCATCGGGTAAGCTTTCAGCCTCCGACAGAAAAGAACGAAGGTCATAAGGGCAGGCAAACATTTCGGGCAGAACGACCACCTGGGCGCCCTTGCGAGCAGCCATTTGGACCAGCTCTCCAGCCCTTTCCAGGTTGT
>PWXL01000086.1 GCA_003561145.1 Candidatus Atribacteria bacterium | reverse complement strand
TCACACCGCATCCGTAATCACAATGGACAGTTGGAATTCGTTCTTTCACCGGCTCATCGCAACGACACGGAAAAGGATATAATCATCACCCAGGCCGATATCGAAAATATGCTCAGGGCTAAAGCCGCCATTTACTCCGGAGCCAAAATAATTCTCCAATCCATGGGACTCTCATTCAATGATGTAGAGCAACTCCTGATCGCAGGGGGATTCGGCAACTATCTTGACAGAGAAAAAGCTATTATACTGGGGCTTATACCGGATATACCATTGAGGAGAATCAGGTTCATGGGAAATACCGCAATCCTCGGTGCAAAGTTCGCACTCCTCTCTCATCAAGCCATGGAGCGGAGTTACCAGATCACCAAAAACGTGACCTACTATGACCTCATCGCTTATCCAAACTACTACGATGAATTCATGTCCGCTAAATTCATTCCCCACACCGACTTGGATCAATTTCCCACCCTGGCCCAAAAACTCAAGGGGGTGAAAGTATGACAGCCCCGTTTACCATAGCCCTGGCCGGCAAAGGAGGAACAGGGAAAACATCCCTCACCGGCCTACTTGTAAAAACGCTGCGAGAGAAGGGAAAAGGGCCCATCTTGGCAGTAGATGCAGACCCGAATTCCAGTCTCCCGGAAATCTTGGGGGTTTCAGTCAACCAAACTATTGGCGACTTGAGGGAAGATACTCTGGATAACATCTCAGAGTTGCCCCCTTCCCTTTCAAAAAGCAGTTACCTCGAGTTAGGTGTGGAGGAGTGCCTGATTGAAAATCAGGGTTTTGACATGCTGGTAATGGGGCATGGTGAGGGTCCCAAGTGTTACTGCATGGTGAACCACATTTTGCGCAAGTATATCGAAATGTTGCGGAAGAATTACCACTACGTGATTATAGATAATGAAGCGGGAATGGAACATCTTTCCCGGCGGACTACCCAGAATGTAGATATTCTTTTCATAGTGAGCCAACCTGAGCCCGTGTCCATACGGTCTGCGGCCAGGATCTCTCAACTGGTAAAAAAACTGAAACTGCGTGTCAAAGAACAATTCCTCATACTCAACAAGGTGCGGAGAGATCTTTCCTCAAGCCTGGAGGATGAAATAGCCAATACCGGACTTTCCCTGTTAGGAGAAATTCCCGAAGATGAGGAATTATCCCAATTGGCTGTAGAAGGTAAGCCGATTTGGAAACTCTCCTCTCACTCACCAGCACAGGTGGCGGTAGAATGTTTTTTAAAAAAACTTGGAGAAAATTTTTCTCAACTACATCATTCATTTCGCCGGAATAGTTCCGGTTGAAGGGAGGGCACAATGGCTGTAAAAATTCCCGAAATGAAACAGAAGTGGCCCCATAAGGCCAACACCATCACAATCGGCGCTACCCAGGAAGAAGGAGGTACCAGGACATCCACCATTACGGTAGGAGGTGAAACCGCACTTCCGTTTTACCATTTCGAAGGGGAAATGCCCCATCCTCCGGTGGTCGCCATAGAAGTGTGGGATATCCCCCCGGATGATTGGCCGGACCCGGTTCGAGAACCTTTTGAGGAAGTGAGCAATGACCCCGGGGAATGGGCCAGAAAGTGTGTAGAAGAATATGGTGCTGACCTTATTTGCCTGCGCTTGAAAGGGTGTGATCCCCATGGAGCGAATCATTCCCCTGAAGACGCGGTACAGGCTGCCCAGAGAATACTGAAATCCGTCGGCGTTCCTCTGATAGTGTGGGGATGCGGCAACGATGAAAAAGATAACGATGTATTTCCTCAACTCGCTGAGGCAGTGTCAGGAGAAAATTGTCTCCTCGGCACCATAAAACAGGATAACTACAAAACTCTGACCGCCCTGTGTACTGCTTACGGACACAAGCTCATCGCGGAATCTCCGGTGGATATCAACATAGCCAAGCAAGTTAATATCCTTGCCCTTGATGCCGGCTTCCCCCTGGAAAACATCGTTATCTATCCCACTTCAGGTGCTCTTGGTTATGGAATCGAGTATGTGTATTCCATTATGGAACGTACCAGGATCGGAGGACTCAGAGGGGATCAGGCAATGGCCATGCCGATCCTCTGTGATATTGGCATTGAGGTTTGGAAAACAAAAGAGGCCCGAGCCACCCAGGAGGAAATCCCCGAATGGGGTGATGCCTCCAAGCGGGGGTCTCTTTGGGAGGCCACCACCGCTTATGTTTACCTTCTGGCCGGAGCTGATGTCCTGATACTGCGCCACCCTGAGGCGGTGCAAGCGGTTCAAACCGTCATTAAGAAACTCATGGGAGGTGGATCATGATTTTTATCGGTGAGAGAATCAATGGGAGTTTCAAAGACATCGGACGGGCCATCCTGGAAAAAGAAAAAAAACCGGTGCAGGATTGGGCAAAAAAACAGAAGGAACGGGGAGCGACGTATCTGGATGTGAACATGGGTGCCGCTTCACGCAACCCTGACGACCAGGCTTGGTTGGTAAAAACAATTCAAGAAGCGGTCCCTACCCCTCTCTCTATCGATAGCACTAACATAGAAGTCATAAAAGCCGGACTGGCCGCCACGGATGGAAGGCCGATGTTAATAAACTCAACGACTGCAGAAGAAAAAAAATTAGACCAACTTATTCCTTTGGCTGTGGAGTATAACACAAGTATAATGGGAGTAGCTATGGATGAGGAAGGAAGCCCCCAGAACGTTGATCGCCGGGTAGAAAATGGAGCACGAATTTTTGCCGCTGCCACCGAAGCCGGAATACCTGAGGAGAAGATCTTTTTAGACCCTATCCTTATGCCTCTCAAGTTTATGCAGGATCAAGCTGAAAAAGTCCTGGAAACTATCCAGCAATACACAATGCTTTCTGACCCACCTCCTCATATCTCAGTAGGACTTTCGAACCTTGGCTCCAAGGCCGTGGATCGAAACTTGATCAATCGCACTTTCCTGGTGATGGCCATAGCCTTTGGATTGGATGCTTCAATTTGCGACGTGATGGACGAGGAACTGATAAGTGCGGTAGCCACCGCGGAATTGATCCTCAACAAAGAAATCTATTCAGACTCATACCTGAAAGCCTTTAGAATGAAAACCTTTGCCTAAGGGAGATAAAAAATGACCAACCAAAGCATCGATAAAGCAACCCAAGAAATACTGGAAAAGTTCAAAGATTCTTCTTCTAAAACAGCGTGGGATCGTGCGGACCTTCAAAAGCCCCATTGTTCCTTCGGTCAACAGGGTACCTGTTGCAGGGTGTGTACCATGGGACCCTGCCGGATTATGACGAAAAAAAACGTATCCACCCTGGGCGTGTGTGGAGTAGGTGCTGATACTATTGCCGCCCGTAACCTCGTCCGTATGATCGCTGCAGGAACAGCGGCTCATTCGGATCATGCCAGGGATGTCGCTTTAACCCTCCACTTAGCGGCCAAGAGCGAAGAAGGAGATTATAAAGTTAAAGACCCGATAAAACTCAGGAAAATTGCCCACATTTACGGCATTGAAACAAAGGACAAAAATAACCAGGAACTGGCACTGGCTCTCGCTGAACGGGCTTTATCCAATTTCGGGCAACAAACCGGAGAATTGGACATGACCCAGCGTGCCCCCAAAAAAAGAAGAGAGTTGTGGCGTACATTAGGTATTCTGCCCCGCGGCATTGACCGTGAGGTGGTGGAAGTAATGCACCGCACCACCATGGGAGTAGATACCGATTTCCGTAACATCATCAAACAAGGTTTGCGGTGTTCTCTGGCCGATGGATGGGGGGGTTCCATGATCGCAACGGAGTTACAGGACATTTTGTTTGGTACTCCCACTCCCCTGAGAAGTAAAGTCAACTTGGGTGTATTGGATCAAGACAAAGTGAATATTGTCGTTCATGGTCATGACCCTGCGTTGTCCGAGATGGTGGTGGCAGCCTCCCACGATCCTGAACTCCAAAAGTTGATGGAGCAAAAAGGAGCTCAGGGAATCAACCTTGCAGGCATTTGTTGCACAGCCAACGAAATACTCATGCGCCAGGGGGTTCCCGTAGCAGGTAATTTCTTGCAACAAGAACTGGCGGTTATGACCGGAGTAGTGGATCTTATGATGGTGGATGTCCAGTGCATTATGTCATCCCTGCCTGATCTGACAAAACATTTTCACACCAAAGTAGTTACCACTTCACCAAAAGCCAAAATACCCGGTGCGGAACACGTAGAGTTTTCAGAAGAACATGCTTTTAAAACCGCCAAGGAAATTGTTCGTATGGGGATAGAAAACTTTTCCCACCGCCATGGAAATCCCTTCGTTCCTAACGAGAGCATGGATCTTTTGGCTGGTTTTTCTTCTGAATCGGTATTTAACTTCCTGGGAGGCACTTACCGGTCCACTTACAGGCCCCTGAACGACGCCGTTATAGATGGACGTCTTCGTGGAGCGGCAGGAATAGTTGGTTGTAATAACCCCAAAATCACCCATGACTGGGCCCACGTAGAAATGGCAAAAGAACTGATTAAAAACGACGTTTTAGTAGTGGTCACCGGTTGTTCCGGAATTGCTGACGCCAAAGCGGGTTTACTCCGTCCCGAAATAGCTTACAAAATGGCGGGAGAGGGCCTACAGGAAATCTGTGAAGCAGTGGGAATTCCACCCGTACTTCATTTGGGCTCCTGCGTGGACAATTCGCGTATTCTTATGACTCTCACCAACATCGTTCATGAGGGAGGCTTGGGAGAGGACATCTCCGATCTCCCGGTCGCGGGAGCTGCTCCGGAATGGATGAGCGAGAAAGCTGTAGCCATTGGTTTTTATTTTGTCGCCTCTGGGGTATTTACCGTGCTTGGAAACCCCTTCCCCGTCCTCGGCTCTCCCTCGCTTACGAAACATTTAACCGAAGAACTGGAGGATACGGTAGGCGGAAAATTTGCCTTTGAATCTGATCCAATTAAAGCCGCTCACCTTATGATCGATCATATAGAAAAAAAGCGGGAGGCATTGAAACTCAAAGAGGTTATGTATACTTAAAAAAGAGGGAGATGACTATGTGCGAAATATCTGTTTATAAAGGTGAAGAAAAACTGGCTGAAAATGTAACCGAGTTCATCTTTGAAGATGGAAAGCTCTCCTTCAAGAGACTTTTTGAGCCCGATCAGGTAATAGAAAAGGTCACTCATTTCCAGTGGCGGGAACAGGACGATACCTTGAGAATATTAAACTGAAATCAGGAAATGCACAATACTCTCACAGTTAAGAAATCTTTTCCAGGATTCGTTCTATATTTACATTCTTCGCCACGAGTTGAGTGGATATCTTAATTTTTTCTTTCTCTGAGGGATGAATTTTGACAATAATTTGGTAGATCTTTGATGCTACTGTATATGTATCCTCGGGGATGTGAATAATTGGGATTTGTGCTTCACACATCACTCTCAAGGTCGATTTGCGGGGAAGAATTTTGCCGGTCAGTATAAGTCCGACGGGGGGCGATTTTCTCGTTAACTTTGCTTGGTGGACTGCGGCAAAAATCAGATCCTCCCTGTCTCCGGGCATAATAACCAGAGGCCGGCGGGAAAAATAGCGTATGGCCTGGTGAGGAGTCATAGCACCAATAATGATTCTTTCTGCCTTTTTATGCAATGATTTTTCCCCGCACAACAATTGACCATCAATTTCTTCCAAAATTTCTCTTACGGTGGGACTGGAAAGGACACGCCGGTAAGGAATGGTTCCTAACAGTTCCACCCCCAGGCGTTCAAGTCCTTGCCTGGTAATATTCCTGATTTTTTCGCACTTTTCAACTATAACCTTGTTTAAAACCACCCCAGCGAGTTCCACCCCTTCTTTTTCAAAAAGAGCCTTGTTCAAGGCAATCTCGTCAATAGCCCGCCCGACCCCTCCCAAGGCTACCAGGATAACCTTAGCTCCCAACAACTTGGCAACCCGGGCGTTGCACAAGTCAAAGACCGACCCTACTCCCGCATGACCCGTCCCCTCTACCACCACCACCTCTTTCCCCTGGGCAACCATATCGTAGGAAGTACGGATTTTTTCTATAAGCTTTCCGGGGTTGCTGTCCGAGGTAATGTACCTTTCAGTGAAACCTCTTTCCACTGCTATCGGACTCAGGTGCTTGATGTCTATCCCCATATCCCATATGGTATGCACAAGGTAAGAATCTTCGTCAATCTTCTTGCCATCCACTTCTACGTACCGCTGTCCCACCGGTTTGATGAACCCAATCTTGCCGGGAAATTTATCCATGAAAGCAGAAATCAGCCCGATCGCCATCAAAGTTTTTCCGTCATTTTGCTTGGTCGCTGCCAGAAAAATCTTCTTATGCATTTCTCCCTCCACTATGGATTTCTTTGATCAAAGAGGAAAAGATTTCTTTCACCTGTTGGATGAGGTTTGATTCCGGCTGGGGAAAGCCTTGTTTGTCGGAAAGCTCAAGATTTTCGTCAAAACCGAGGTACCCTAACAAAGGGACACTGGCTGGCAACTCTTTTTTTAACCGTTCAAGTTGCGAGGCGCTGCGAACCTTATTCGCCACCGCCAGTACCCTGCTCACTCCAACTTCCCGGGCTAATTGTACAATCCGGCCGGCGGTTTCCATGCTCCTGCGATCCGTATCAACCAACACAAGAAGAGCATCAACCCCCTGGGCCGTCCCTCTCCCCAGGTGCTCTATTCCGGCTTCCATATCCACTATCACCAATTCCTCCCTTTCCAGGAGAAGATGGATCAGGAGGCTGCGGAGAAAGCTGTTCTGCGGACAAGCGCACCCACTTCCTCCCTGCCGGACCGTGCCGAGTACCATGATTCGCATACCCTCCTTGAGCAGGGAGTAATGATCGGGTATATCATCGACCCTGGGATTGAGTTTTACCAGGCCTCCTTCCCCCCCTGTCCGTTCCGCAATAACATCGCGGAACCCCAATAAAGGAGGAATCTTTTCCTCTATTCCCAGGGTTGTTGCGAGGTTCGCGTCCGGATCAGCATCGATCAAGAATACCGCATATCCGCCGGCAACAGCTGCCCGGCCTAAAAGGACGGTCAAGGTAGTCTTCCCCACTCCTCCTTTTCCTGTCACAGCGATTTTCATGGCATTTCGGCGAGAAAGCCTCCTCCCTTCATTCTCAATTTCTCATCAATCTTTACTGCTTCCAAACTTCACCAATTGAGCACAGAGTATTCTTCCCACGTTTGCTAATCCATCCAAGGGTAGGCGGGAAGAGGCGGCAGTATCAAAAAGAACCGAGGCATGGGGAGGGAATTCATCATCTCCACCCCAATATACCACTGCTATCTCGAGCCTTGGGAGGACCTGGAAGTTGAATGAAGCGTCGCCCATCTCAAGGGGGGTACCATGACATTTTTGGGCAGCATCCTTGAACCCCTCGATATCATTGCCAAAAGCTCTCACCAGGGTGTCCGCGGCATATCCCTGAAAAGCCGAGGCATAAAACTGCCCACCAGGAAGCTCCCGAAACGCTACCCATTCTCCTCCTTTTGGTAATGCTGTGCGAGCCATGGCAAGGTAATCTAAAAGCAAAGCTTCTATTTCTTCCGGTACAG
>PWXL01000137.1 GCA_003561145.1 Candidatus Atribacteria bacterium | reverse complement strand
GTTTTGTCTTGGTCGGTGCCGGCAGAGCCGGTATGGTGCACGCAAACAATCTTGTTCACTATATCCCCGAAGGAGAGCTTGTTGCAATCGTTGACGTAAACCGTGATACTGCGGAGAGGTCGGCAAATGAAGTCGGAATTTCGGCTTTTTACCAGGATTTGGATGAATGCCTTGAAAAGGAGCAATGTGAAGCCGTCTGTATAGGTTCTCTCACTTTCACACACCGCGGTATTGTTGAAAAGGCCGCTGAAGCTGGAAAACATATTTTTTCAGAAAAACCCCTGGCTCAAAATCTCACCGAAGCAGAGGCGATTGTTCAAGCTGTCAATAAGAGCGGGGTTAAGTTTCAGATCGGCTTTATGCGCAGGTATGATCCGGCAATGAGAGAAGCCCACCGCATGGTGAACGAAGGAGCTATCGGTGAATTGGTGGTGATCAAATCTACCGGCCGCGGTCCTGGTCTTCCGCCTCCCTGGATTTGGGATCGGAAAAAGAGTGGAGGGATGTTCGCCGAAGTCTCCGCTCACGACATAGATGCGGTTTTGTGGTTTGCCGGCAAACAACCCCAAAGAGTTTTTATGGAGGCGGGCAATTTCAAATCTCCCCAAGCTCGGAATGAATATCCGGATTATTATGATCATTACGTCGTCACCCTGGCTTTCAAGGATGGGCCATTGAGCACCATAGATGGCGGATGCCCGGTAGGGTACGCATATGATGCCCGCATGGAATTTCTGGGTACTGAAGGAATGATCCGGGTGGGTGAGACCGAGGGCAGCGGACCGGTACTCATGACACTTGATAAAAAGGCGGTTCGGGATAACCATACAAGTTGGCGTTTCCGCTTCAAGGAAGGGTACCTTGAAGAGCTCAAAGCTTTTATTCGCAGTATCAGGGAGGACAGTGATCCTGCCCCCTCCCTCAGGGATGGATACAGGGCGGTCCAGGTTGTAGAAACCGCTCATCGATCGCTGGCGGAAGGGAGCCCCGTTGAATTTGAAGGAGAGTGGTGAGCATGACATATTTTATCGGTTGTGATGTTGGGACCACCGCGACAAAGGCCGGAGTATTCGATACAGAGGGGAAACTTCTGGCTTCTGCCCGTCGTGAATCTAAACTTCACTATGGAAAAGACGGGAGTGTTATACAGGATCCCTATGAAATGCTCGAATCGGTCACCGGGAGCGTGAAGGAAGCGGTAGAAAAAAGCGGTGTCTCTCCTTCAGATATAGGGGCCCTTGCCTTAGACGGCCAGATGGCCGGTATTATGGGAGTCAATGGCGAAGGGGAGCCGGCTACTCCTTATGATTCATGGCTTGATATTCGTTCAGCACCTTATGCTGAAAAAATGAAAAAAGAAGGCGGAGATTTGGTTGTCTCACGGTCGGGGATGGATCCCAGCATCAATCATGGTCCGAAGATCTTGTGGTGGAAATATGAACATCCCGATGTGTACCGGAACATTGCCCGCTTTACCATGCCTTCCTGCTGGATCCTGCAAAAAATGGCAGGTCTTGCGGGTGAAGAAACCTTCATTGATTATACCTATCTTCATTTTTCCTGTTTCTCTGACTTAAAAAAGAGAACCTGGGACCGTGAACTTTTGACCCTTTTTGCTCTAGAGGAAGCGAAATTCCCCCGTATTGTGGATCCCTGGGCCGTAGTAGGAAAAATGGAAAGGCAATGGGCCGACGCATGCGGACTCTTGCAGGGCACCCCACTGGTTGCCGGTTGCGGTGACCAGGCGGCCAATGTCATGGGAGCAGGAGTCGTTGAAGAAGGCACGGCCTTTGACATAGCAGGTACCGCTTCCTGTTTTTGCCTGAACGTGAAGGATTACGCCCCCGATGTAGAGTATAAAACCCTTTTGTTTCCCCGCTCTGTCTTGCCGGAATTCTTTTACCCCATGGCTTATATAAACGGAGGGGGTATGGACCTCGAGTGGGCAAAAAATGAATTGTTCAAAGATGTTGCCCATCAACCGGATGTTTTTTCAATTATTACCAGGGAAGTGGAAAAAAAAGCATCCGTCCCGGCAGGCCTGGTGTTCATCCCTCACCTGCGGGGTAGAAACTGCCCGACTCAACCATATATGAGAGGGGTATGGGCGGGATTTAGTTGGGATCACAGCCGGGAACACCTTTTTCGAGCCATTCTCGAGGGGATCGCCTTTGAATATGCTTTTTATCTTGGGATCATAAAAGAATTGATGCCTGAAGCCCCGGTAGAGAACGTTCGTGTTATCGGTGGCGGAGCTAAATCCTCCTTTTGGAACACCATCAAGGCAAGTGTTTTGGGAGTCCCTTATTATGAGCTCAACCGTGAAGAATGTGCGATCTGGGGTGCGGCATTGGTGGCGGGCCACGCTGTTGGTTCGTTTCCCGATCTACCGGGTCACTCTGCACGGTCGACCCGGGTTACCCGTTCGCATCAACCGGTGTTGGAATTATCGAAGGTGTATGATGAGATGTTCCCCTTTTACCTGGAGACCATGAAAAAGATGGGAGATGTTTTCACCATCCATAGCCACCTATTACAGGAAGAAGAATAGAATGCAACCAGGGAGTGAACAATATGAAAGCAGTGGTTTTTTCCTATCCCCCCCATGTGGAAATGAGAAATATCCCCGACCCCTTTCCGGAATATGGGGAGGTTATAGTACAAGTGGAAGCAGCGGCTTTGTGCGGGACGGATCTGCGCATCGCCCGCCGTGGTCACGGGACGATACCGGAAGGTGAGCAAAGGATATTGGGTCACGAGGTAGTCGGAAGAGTAACCGCCTTGGGGAAAGGAGTTGAAGGGATTTCCGAGGGTGCAGCGGTAGCTGTAGCACCGAATTTCGGATGCGGAAGATGTTGGTATTGCATCCAGGGGAACACGCATCACTGTCCGGAGACAAAAGCATTGGGCATTACCTGCGATGGCGGTTTTGCGCATTACATGAAAGTACCCGAGAGGGCGGTTCGGCAAGGCAATATTTTCCCGCTGTGGAACGGAGCTGAATACACAACTCTGTCTTTTGTCGAAGCATTTGCCTGCGTGGTACATGGGTTTCTTCCTTTACAAGTGAAAACCGAGGACCGGGTCTTAATCTATGGTGCCGGTCCCATTGGCATGATGTTTGCCGAGCTTGCTCAGCTGCGGGGGGCACGGGAAGTGTGGATAGCCGACTTGAGTCCCGAACGGCTGGCAATAGCTGCAGAACGGGGAGTAAAAATTATTCCTGTGAAAGAAACTCCTGTGCTGGAAGTGATACAAGGCGCCGATGTGGTCGTGGTGGCTGCGCCTGCACCCCAGGCACAGCAGGAGGCATTGGAAGTGGCATCTGTATTTGGCAGGGTCAACTTCTTCGGGGGATTGCCACCCCAGGTAAAAGAGGTTCCCCTTCACTCTAATGTTATTCATTATAAAGAATTGGTAGTGACCGGCACAACCAAGTCAAACAACTATCATTTCAGGTTGGCTCTTGATTTTCTGCGCCATGGCCAGGTTGACTTATCATACCTGGTGAGCCATGTTTTTTCGCTCGAACAAATTGAAGAAGGACTCTCTCTCATGGAGTCTCAGAAATCCCTGAAAGTGGTTCTGAAACCAAATGAAGAATAATTTCAATACCTGCATTTCACAGCAAGGTAATAAAAAGAAAGGAAAGAGTACAATGAAGCCATTCAATGTTGTTATAGATTTTTAGAGTGGAGACCTTTCACCGGGTAAGAAAATAGTTCGTCATATCAGTGATATAAAAAACATGTTTTATGACCGGGAAGCGGCGGAGGAAATGGAAAAGTCAGGAAATCCACTGGTGTATGAGGTAATTTATGCCGATGTGCCGGAAGAGTCAGGGCAGCTCGGTCACTGTACAACTATCATCCATCCAGGGAAGGTTGGACGGGAATATTTTCTCACCAAAGGACATTACCATGAAAATTTAGGCACTGCTGAGATATATTTTTGCTTCAAAGGAAAGGGAAAGTTGATCATGGAGTCTACCGCTGGGGAATGCGCAGTGCTTGATATGTTTCCCGGATCATCTACATATATTCCTCCTTTCTGGTCGCATCGCACAGTGAATGTCGGTGAAGAACCAATGGTATTTTTCTGTATCTTCCCGGGTGATGCAGGTCATGATTACGCAACCATAGAAGAGAAAGGATATCCGAAGCTTATCGTTGAGGAGAATGGACAGGTCGCTATAGTTGACAACCCGAACAGGTGAAGTGTTGGTTGAGAGAGGAGATACCAAATGGTGCAGTTACCTGGTAAAGCCGATCGCCCGACAATGTATTTTATCGGCGTCACCACAGCCAAATCATCCATTATGAAAGTTTTCCCCCTCTGGGCGGAGGTATTGGGTCTGCAAGATGCAGTCCTCAAAGGAATCGATATTGGTATTCATGCTCCTGATGATGAATACCGTCAAGCAGTGGAATATATCAAGCATGATCCTCTTTCTTTTGGAGCATTGGTCACAACCCACAAAATTGATCTGTATAATGCGGCACGAGATTTGTTCGACTATCTTGATCCCTACGCCTTGCTCTTTGGGGAGCTGTCTTCCATTTCCAAGCAGGATGGAAAACTGAACGGTCACGCCAAGGACCCTATTTCCAGCGGTTTGTCCATGGAAGCGTTTATCCCGCCCGGTTTTTGGAAGGACCATGGGGGGGAGTTGTTTATTATGGGAGCCGGGGGAAGTGCCCGTGCCATTGCCGCTTATCTTTTTGCCAAGGGCAAAGAAGAGAATATGCCGAGCAAACTCTATGTTTCGAACCGAAGCCTGCCGCGTCTTGAAGCTATGAAAGAAATAATGGCCCACATGAATCCTGATATCGATGCGGAATACACACATTCCCCGGAAGCTTCCATCAATGACAGCGTTTTGGCACAGGTCAAACCCTATTCGCTCATTGTGAACGCGACCGGGCTGGGGAAAGACCGCCCGGGGTCTCCCTTGACCAATGCAGCCGAATTTCCGCCTCACAGTCTGGTGTGGGAAATCAACTACCGTGGCGATCTTCTGTTTATGCATCAGGCACTCGCTCAAAAAGAGGAAAAACACCTCCATGTTGAAGATGGATGGATTTATTTTATTCATGGATGGACTCAGGTCATTGCCGAAGTCTTTCATATTTCCATTGATCAGAAAATATTTCCACGCCTCGAAGAGTTGGCGAACCAGGTACAACGCGGCTGAAGGGAGGAAAAAATGGATCTTGGTTTGCGAAACAAAGTTGCAGTTATTAGCGGAGGAAGCGTTGGCATTGGTTTAGGAGTAGCGCGGGGGTTGGCACGGGAAGGAATGCATCTTGCCTTGTGTGCCCGTAATGAGGAACGAGTTCGTGATGCCGCCGTTACAATCAGCCGGGAGTTCGGTGTAGAGACATTGGGTGTGAGAGCGGATGTGACTGTTGCCAATGATATTGATCATTTTTGCTCCTTGGTGGAAGAGAAATTCGGTGGAGCCGACATATTGATAAACAATGCCGGAACAGGAAGTGCGGAAAAAATCATGGATGCTCCCGACGAAAAATGGAACCAATTTTGGGACCTTCATGTCATGGCGGCAGTACGTCTCTCCCGTGCACTTGTTCCATCAATGCGGAGCAGGGGTGGAGGAGTGATTATCAATATCGCGTCCATCTGTTCCCGTCAACCCTTGGATTATGAGCCAATCTATAATGTAACCAAGGCCGCTTTAGTTATGCTTTCCAAATGTCTTGCCAATGAACTTGTGGGCGATAATATACGAGTCAACAGTGTGAGCCCTGGATTGATCATGACACCGGACTGGCGAAAAACCGCCGGAATTCTCAGCAAAGATATGGGAATCACCCCTGAGGAATATTTGGATGGGGTAGCAAAGAAGTACGCCCCTATCGGACGTTTCGGAACCACTGAAGAATTGGCTGATTTCTTGGTATTTCTATGCTCTCCGCGAGCTTCCTACTGCGTGGGTTCTAACTATTATATTGATGGAGGTTGGCTCACAGTCACAACATGATTCTGCAGGCATACTCCGGTTGCTTCAGTGAGTATGCCTTATCCTTCTATTCACCCTGGGGAAAAAGAGGTGATACCTGTTTATACGCTTTTTGAAAAAGGGGGTAGCAGTCTGCATAGATTTCCACCCATTCTTCCCTGGGGAGGGTGGGGGGATCGAGTTCTACTACAGCGGCGGCCGCTTCACGGAAAGATGAGAAATGTCCTGTTGCCACCATGGAGAGCAGAGCCGCTCCGGAAGCGGTTTCCTCGCGTGACCCGGAGGTAACTACCGGCAGGTCCAATACAGAAGCCAGGATATCTTTCCACAGGCGGCTTTTGGCTCCGCCACCAGCGAAAAGCGCATGTCTTGGGATGATGCCCAGGGATTTGATAATTTCAACCGAGTCTTTCACTCCCATGGCAACCCCCTCCATGATGGAGCGCGCCAAGTGTCCCCTTGTATGGGTAAGATGGAGATTCAAAAACGAACCCCGGGCGGACGGATTTTTATGGGGGGTGCGCTCGCCGATGAGATAGGGAAGGAATATTGCGCCACCTGCTCCTGCTTCAACATGGGCAGCCTCTTTGCCCAGGGTATCCAGTGATAGAGTATCTTCCTCCCCTCCAGTGACAGCATTGCGAAACCAGCTCATGGAGAGGCCTGCACACAAAGTCGCTCCCAGTACATACCATGTATCGGGCACAGCGTGGCAAAAGGTATGAGTACGCAGCTTGGGGTCGACTACCGGCTTGGCTACCGGGGCCACTACTTGACCTCCTGTGCCGATGGTTATTAACAATTCTCCTTGCTCAAATATGCCGTTTCCCACCGCCGAGCAGGTTTGATCAGCTCCACCGGCAACCACTTCCGCTTTACCATGGATCCCGAGGGATTCTTTTATTCTGCCCGAGAGACAGCCAATGAGATGGGTGGATTCAGAAACGGAGGGGAAGAGCTTTTTCTCAAAACCCAAAGCGGAAAGCACATCCCGCGACCAGGTCCTTTTACGAATGTCAAACAGGAGGGTACCGGAGGCATCGGCAGCATCAGTTACAGGATCCAATCCAAGCTTTATTTTCAAGTAATCTTTAGGAAGAAGCACCTTGTGAATACGGTCAAAAACATCCGGCAGTTGTCTCTTCACCCATAAAAGCGATGCGGCCATGAAACCGGTTGCTATATCACTTCCGCATATATATGCAAGTTTTTCCCCTAAAACAGAGCGAATATAATCCACCTCCGCGAAACTACGCTGATCGGGCCAGATTATTGCCGGGTGCACCGGCGAATCTTTTTCATCCAGCATAACCAGGCCGTGCATTTGTCCGGATAATCCGATTCCATGTATATCCCGTATACCCGTTGATTGAAGAACTTCAGTACAGGATTGAATAGTTTTTTCCCACCACTTTTCCGGATCTTGCTCTGCAAAGCCTGTACGGGGGGTGTTAATAGGATAGGAGTGGCCCGCCGAGCTGAGCAATTTTCCGGATCCCTCAAGTGCTACCACTTTTACACTCTGGGTTCCGAGATCGATTCCAAGAAAGATACCCATAGTTCCTCCT
>PWXL01000258.1 GCA_003561145.1 Candidatus Atribacteria bacterium | reverse complement strand
GGAAAGACAATGGGAAGCATCCTATGCCGTAACCGCGGCGGGGTTGTCCTCAGCTGAAGTTGCAGGATTATCATACGATACGATTCCGGAGGTTCGTCCCTGCAGGGGTGAATACTTTGTTCTCGACAGGGATTGTGACGGCTTTGTCGGCAGAGTACTGTACCCGGCTCCCGGAGAAAGGAGTAAAGGGATTTTGGTGTGTCCCACGCCGGAGGGAAACGTTCTGGCTGGTCCCAATTTCGAACCGCTTGACTGCGTTCATTCTTCAACCACACCGTCAGGGCTTGCTGAAGTGGAAAGAGGTGCGCAAAGGCTCACACCTGCAATTCCACTGGAAAAAAACATTCGTAATTTCTCCGGACTTCGTCCCACCCTCCCTAGCCGGGATTTCTGTATTTTCTTTTCCCGGCTGTACTCACGTCTTATACACCTGGTGGGGATAGAATCACCGGGGCTGACTGCTGCTTTCGGAATAGCAGATTATGTGGGAGAACAGTTGAAGAAAAAAGGTCTCCCCTTACGGGAGAAAAAAAATTTCCGCTATCGTGAATCTTTTCCGGTATTTCGAGAAGCCGATTGGATTACCCGTGAGAAATTAATTGCCGATGATCCAGACTGGGGTGAAGTAATCTGCCGCTGTGAAGAAGTGACTGTAGCGGAAGTAAAGCACGCTCTTCGAACTTCACCCGGAGCGAACACCCTTGATGGCTTGAAACGCAGGATTCGTATTACCGCGGGGCGATGCCAGGGGAGTTTTTGCCTGATGAATGTACCGCGGTTGATGGCAGATTTAGGGAATATTCCCTATCAAAAAATATATCATGAAGGACCCGATTCACCTCTCTTTCTTGGAGAAACAAAGGAAGAGGCGTTAAGGAGTTAACATGCCGAGAAAGCTGCGTGCTGATGTTGTGGTCATTGGAGGAGGACCGGCAGGGATGGCGGCCGCACTGGGTGCGAAAGAAGGTGGGGCAAAGGATGTTTTTCTGCTGGAGCGGGGGAATGAACTGGGTGGGATATTGAACCAGTGCATTCATCCCGGTTTCGGTGTTCAGTTATTCAGGGAGGAATTGACCGGTCCCGAGTATGCAGGAGTTTTTACTGAACGGCTTTCTTCGAGTGGTGTAGAAGTGATGACTTCCACCCTGGTATGCGAAGTGAAAAAAGACGGCCGCGTCAAAGCTGTAAACCGTTCCGGGGTATGGGAATTTGTTGCACGATCTGTGGTGATGGCCATGGGCTGCCGAGAAAGAACGAGAGACATGCTTCGTATACCCGGTACACGCCCGGCGGGGGTCCTTACTGCAGGGTTGGTACAGTACCTGGTGAATGTGGAAGGACTTCTGCCGGGAAGAGAGGTAGTTATTCTTGGATCAGGTGATATAGGTCTCATAGTGGCCAGAAGACTGGAGCTTGAGGGCGTACACGTCAAGGCAGTGGTGGAAATACGTGATTCACTCAGCGGATTGGTACGCAACTATGTCCAGTGCTTGCTGGATTTTGATATACCCATATTTTTTTCTCATACCGTGACCGGCATACAAGGGGAGGGAAGGGTAGAAGCGGTTGAGATCAGCCGGGTAGATGAGGATTGGCGACCCGTCTCCGCTACAGCTTACTGGATGGAGTGCGATGCTCTCCTGCTATCGGTGGGTCTCATTCCTGAAAACGAGCTCTCCCGCAGAATGGGGATTCCTCTCTACCCGGAAAGCGGGGGTCCGTATATTGATGAAAATGGAGCTACCGAGCTGCCGAATATATATGCATGTGGAAATGTGTCTTCAGTTTTTGATTTAGTTGATTACGTGAGTATGGTTTCAGAGAGAACAGGACGTGCCGCCGCGTCAACGGCGGCTCGCCGGCCGGTTGCATTCACCCTTGAACGCGGAGAAGGTGTTGGAATGGTTGTGCCTCAGCGTATTCGTGAGAGAGGTGAAGGGGATATTTTTTTCAGGCCGGCAAGGTCGGTACGCGATGGTAGTGTTCAATTCCGGATGGGAGAAAAAATAATTTTTGAAAATACCATGCCGGTGTGCAGGCCGAGTGAGATGGTTCGAATCCCAAGTAAAAAAGTATCCTGGCCGGGAGAAACGGGAAAGGTGCGGGTAGAAATACATGGAGAACCAATTCGAGGAATCTGACGATATTATTTGTACGGCATGCCCAATGGGGTGTCATACCGTGGTGAGGCGTGAAAACAGTTCATACCATGTCCGTGGAGCACAATGCCCGAGGGGCGAACGCTATGTAAAGGTGGAGGCTACCGATCCACGAAGAGTGGTCGCGACTACCGTCAAGGTGCGTAACGGCAGTATACGCCGCCTGCCGGTAAAAACCTCCCTTCCCTTTCCTCGTGACCGTATGCGTGAGTTGGTGCATTCATTGTCTGCATTGGAAGTCAGTGCTCCTGTGAGAAGGGGTGAGACCATCAAGCGTAACCTTCTGGGAGAAAAGGTTGATTTAGTGGCAACCCGTGATGTCTCTGTGCAGTAATCCTCTCTGCCTGTATTGATTGTTTACTGAAAACCGGGAAGTTGCATCTGCAGCATGGCGATTTTCATCCGGGTAATGGGAATCAAGCTTACGACATCCTGTTCTTCGGCAAGTTCCAAAACCCGCTCATATGCTTGCATAGCTTGTGGAATACGCTGTTCAACCTCATGGATTGTACCCAGGAGATTCCAGGCTCTCAGGTGATCAGGGTCGGTATCCACTACTTCATTGAGTACCATGAGGGCTTTTCCGGATACATCGAAGTGCAGGAACCAATAAGCCAGTTCAACCTGAAAATCAGCTTCCGATGCCATAAGCGCGCGTGCCCTGTCATAATATTCCCGGGCTTTATCCGGGTTTTCCATTTTTTCCACCACTACCCCCGCTATGATATATGAGGGGTGGCGTTCAGGAAAAAGCTCCTGCATATTCGTGCTCAGCGAGTAAGCCTCTTGCAGCAAAGCAAGCCGTTCAGTGGTGGAGGGATGTGTTATCACTTCTTGACTGATGCTTTCGATAGCACTCATGGAATCATAATAGGTCCTCTCATCGGGTGGGAGCCTGAAGATCCCGAAATAGAATACAAGCAGAACTCCCACGACAGTACCCACGGTGATAAGGTTCTTTTTTCTGCGCTGGGTATTTTTTTCCGCCACTTTTTTATCAAGCCACCACCACCACTGCTCGGGGGTGGGGGATATGTGGGATCGGGCACGGGTACATTCTGCCATACCAGCCATCCGAACGAAAATGTGCGCCTTTCCTTTGAGGACCATGTCATGATTTCCCAGGCGAGTGTCTTCCGGATCAAGGTATGCACCACGCTCCCGATAGTACATGAGGCCATGGTAAATAGACTGCCGAAGTTCCAACAACGCGATCTCTTTTCCCTTTTGATCACGCAGGTTCGCCACTTTTTTACCATATTCGTCAATACGTTTACGGATTTCATCCAGAGATACAAGGTGAGATTCTTGCAAATGTTTCACTTCCTTCCCGCGCCACTTGGCAAGGCTACCGGCCGGTGATATACTACTTTGTACTCATTTCTTAATACATACACACCGGGGGAATATTCTACACTATCTCCGGTTGTTATAAAAGGTTCTGAAATTCGTGAAACTTATATCACACAATCGAAAAGCACGTCATCTTTACGAAGTTTTAGATACACTGGAATCCGGGTTGGAGCTCACGGGAACAGAAGTGAAATCTCTTCGTGATCACCGTGTGAACCTGACTGATGCTTTCGCTCGTGCGGAAGGTGGTGAAATGTGGCTCTACCAGATGCAGATTTCACCCTACCACTCCGGCAATATACACAACCATGAACCGAAAAGGCCCCGTAGGCTCCTGCTCCACAAAAGGGAAATAGTACGGTGGGGGAGTCAGGCCGAACAGAAGGGGTTGACAATAATCCCTTTGAGAATATATTTGAATAAGCGGAACAGGATCAAGGTGGAGCTTGCCTTGGTCAAACCGAAGAAAGTGTACGATCGACGGAGAGAAATACGGGAACGGGACATTCACCGTGAAATGGAACGGTCGATACAGGACCGTTTCTAAACCATCCGGACATGAATAATGCCCGAATAAATATTTGGGGGCGATCAGGTTTCGACGGTGCTCGGATGGACAAAAAGAGGCGAGCCGAGGTCTCCACCGGGTCTCGTAAAAAAGGTGGAAAAAAACAAACGCCAACGAAAATCTGGCACTTGCCGCTTAATTAAGCGGCACGCCCGCGAACTGCATGCCTGCACAGTTCGCAAGGGTGTCACAATGTCAGGCTGGCCCCTGGGATATCCCGGGTACCGGGGGTGAGATTCTTCCGGGATAGCGGACCGTCTATCCGGCCTCAGGGAGAGACGGAAGGCGAATACTTGAAAACCGGGGCTACGCTCGTAGGCTCTTTTTGTTCATGAGTATCGGACGCGGGTTCGATTCCCGCCGCCTCCACCAAATTTCTTTTAAGCAGTAGCGTGTCTCTTGAGACCAATGCAAAGGTTTTGCTCCCTGCCTTCTTCAGCAGGAGCGGCTTGATGAACAATCATAACGGCTGCACAGTTTGCCCGGTTTTCATCCACAAGTATACCCCGGAGTACGGAGGGGAAACGCCCTGTCGAGAATGTACGAAGGCGGAGTGAATTTTTTTATTTTTCTTATTAAAAATGGTATATATACGGTATATGTATGTTCTTGATCGGAGAACCTTAGAGATAATAGAGAGGGTAATATGAGCCGGTTAATCACAGAATGTATTCGAGAAAGCATCAAGTCGGTTCTGCACCAACTGTATCCGGAGTGCCCTGCTGCAGTGCCATTTACAGTGGACCAGACCCGTGAAAGAAAACATGGAGATTACGCGACAAACCTTGCTTTTATTTTATCAAAAAAGTTGCGAAAACCTCCTCAAGAAATAGCGGAAGAATTACTCGAAGCACTCACCAGTGTTTTCAGGGGACAGGCGCAACTGGAAGTTGCTGGGAAGGGCTTTATCAATGTATTTTTAGAAGATGTTTTTCTTGAGCCTTTCCTGGAAGAAGTTCTGCAAGAAGGCGATGAATACGGGACAATAGCAATAGGGAACGGCGAGCGGGTTCAGGTGGAGTTTGTAAGCGTTAATCCAACCGGGCCGCTGCATGTTGGTCACGGCAAATGTGCCGCTTTCGGAGATTCTCTTGCCAAAATACTCAAGCGTGCCGGCTATACGGTGGAAAAAGAATACTATATCAATGACGCGGGAAAACAAATTGATGTATTAGGTCTCTCTTTGGAAGCTCGTTATCGAGAACTTTTAGGAAAGCAGGCGGAAATACCTTCCGGGGGGTATTATGGCGAATACCTGATTGGGGTTGCGCGCATGCTGAGGGAAGAACGGGGAGACACCCTGCTTGAAATGGAAGAGAGAGACAGGAATGCTTTCTTCCGGCAATATGCCGTTGACAAGATCCTTTTATCTATCCGCGGAGACTTGGAAGACTTTCGAGTCACCTTTGATCATTGGTTCAGCGAGCGTACTCTCTATGAAAATGGAGAAGTGGAAGGAGCCCTGGATCGTTTGCGTGATCAGCAACACACATTCGAAAAAGACGGTGCCTTGTGGCTGGAAACGACCAGGTGGGGAGACGATAAAGACCGTGTGCTGGTGAGGGAAAATGGCTCTCCGACCTATTTTACCTCGGATATTGCCTATCATTGGAATAAGTGGAAGCGGGGATTTCAGCGGGTGATCGATGTATGGGGAGCCGACCATCACGGATACATACCACGCATGAGAGCCTCCATGCATGCACTCGGGTTACCCGAAAACTTTTTGGAAATTTATATCGTACAGTTTGTAACTTTGCTGCGAAAAGGCCAACCGGAAAGGATGTCGACCCGCCAGGGTGAGTTTATCCCTCTCAGGAACCTGATCGATGAAGTGGGAACCGATGTTGCCCGCTACTATTTCCTGATGCGGGATCCCGCAACCCATCTTGAGTTTGATATAGAAGAAGCCAAAAAACATTCCATGGATAACCCTGTATACTATGTTCAATATGCACATGCCCGTATTGCATCAGTATTTCGGGAAGCCCGAAAAATGGGATTGGATCCCGAGCGTCCCTTGAAAACCCGCTATGTGTTTCATGGTGAGCGGGAAAAGGAATTGGTGAAAAAAGCAGTCTACTTTCCGGAGATCGTGCGCAAGAGTGCGCAGCAAGGTCAACCATACCTGATATGTAATTATCTTCATGATCTGGCAGGAGCTTTTCACGCTTTTTACAACCATCACCGCATTCTTGACCAGAGCGAGCCTGAGAGAACAGCCATGCGTCTACGTTATTGTTTGGCTATCCGCAGTGTTTTGCGTAATGGACTGTCATTGTTGGGTATCACTGCTCCCCAAACCATGTGAGGAGGAGAATTGATATATGACGAATAAACGGGGGAAGTTTATTTTTGTGACCGGAGGGGTTACTTCCTCACTGGGTAAAGGAATTACAGCTGCTTCCATAGGGAGGATCTTAAAAAGCCGGGGATGGAATGTGACCATGCAAAAGTTTGATCCATACATCAACGTAGATGCAGGGACCATGAATCCCTATCAGCATGGAGAAGTATTCGTTACCCGTGATGGGGGAGAAACCGATCTTGATCTCGGTCACTATGAAAGGTTTATCGACGAAGAGCTCTCCCGTGACAGTAATATAACCACCGGTAAAATATATAATTCAGTGATAGCCCGAGAAAGAAAGGGTGATTATTTAGGAGCCACTGTCCAGGTGATTCCCCACATAACAAACCAGATAAAGGAGGAAATTTTCCGCTTACAAGAAGATTCAGGAGCGGATGTTTCCGTTGTGGAGATCGGTGGTACGGTGGGTGATATTGAAAGTCTTCCCTTTATGGAGGCTATACGACAAATAAAAAATGATATCGGAAGGTCTCATTGTTTTTATATCCACGTAACCCTTATTCCCTACCTGGAGGCGGCAGGCGAGCTCAAATCCAAGCCCACTCAGCATTCTGTCAAGGAATTGCGGAGTATAGGCATTCAACCTGATATGATTGTATGCCGTTCTTCACGCACCATTACCTCCGATGTGGTATCCAAGATCGCTCTTTTTTGCGACCTTGAAAGAGAAGCCATCATTCCAGTGATGAATGTGGATTCAATTTACCAGGTTCCCTTGGTTCTGGAAGAGAAGGGAGTAGGAGACCTTATAACCGATAGGATGCGCATGGAAAACGGCCTTTCAAACCTTGAGGAATGGAAGAAAATTGTAGAAAAAATTACTCACCCCCGTGAGGAAATACGTATTGGCGTAGTAGGGAAATATGTAGCATCGAAGGACGCTTATCTCAGCATTTGTGAAGCACTGAATCATAGTGGGGCATTATATGGTTTGCGAGTCAGGGTTCGATCCGTAGAGGCCGAAAAACTGCAGTCCGTAGAACCGTCACTTATATTGGAGGATTTGGATGGTATCCTGGTTCCGGGAGGATTCGGGCAAAGAGGAATTGAGGGAAAAATCCGTGCGGCGCGTTTCGCGCGTGAAAACCATGTCCCTTTCTTTGGAATTTGTCTGGGCATGCACGCAGCCGTCATTGAGTTTGCCCGAAACCAGGCGGG
>PWXL01000025.1 GCA_003561145.1 Candidatus Atribacteria bacterium | reverse complement strand
GGTAGCAGGTGAACCGCCGGCTCAAAAACGGCAAAAGAACATGCCAGCTGGTCTTACTATCACCGGGGCCGGCCGGGAGAAACACCAGGGCAGGACCCTTACCATGCACGTGTGCGGCGATTTCAGTGCCGTCTTCAGAGATGGCTCGATGAATTTTTGTTGGACCCATGGTACCAACTCCCCTCAGGGATTTTTTGACGATATTTCGTATTTACTTAGAGTTCATGGTACCCCCTTGCACCATGAACACGGTGATCGATCACATTCACTCTTATAGTGTCCGCCACGCATTCATTGCACAACGGTTTCAATGAAAGTTGTAAGATCAGATGCAAAGCACTCAGGTGCCTCCCAGTGAGGCGAGTGTCCGTGACCTTCATATACCTGGAGCCGTGAACCCGCAATGGCCTTCAAAAGATCCTCCTGTTTACTGCGGGGAGTGAGTTCATCCTTGCTTCCCCAGATGAGGAGAGTTGGGGCCGCGATTGTGTGAATCTTTTCCGAGAGATCGTCCATCAGTAAGCCTTCGAACACTGCTTTCCATGTGCGTGCCGGTATCTTCAAGCTTTCCTGTATCAGTGTTTCTAAGAATTCTTGCGGCAGGGGTTGTGCAATTGTGCTTTTCTGAAAATCGCGCACGAAGGCTGGAGAAACCGGGTCTTTCATTTTTGATACTTCGTCTAAAAACACGTGCGCGTCCGGATTTTTTGCCACGTTGTAATCCGCACCAACCAGGATAAGCCCCAACGTGCGCTCAGGGTGGTCTATGGCAAAACGCTGGGTAACGAGGGTACTCAGGGAGTGTCCTGCGAAAAAAGCTTTTTTGATACCGAGAGCGTCCATGAATTCTGCCACGTCTTTTGCGTAATCGCCGACACGATAGCCAGTCTCCGGCTTGCTTGAATCCCCATGGCTCCTTTGGGTGAGGGCAAAGGCGTGCATCGAATCGAGCAGAAGTGACAGTACCCGTTCGTATGAACGCCAGGAATCGTAGCCACCGGATACAAGAAGCAGAGGTACACCGGAGGGGGATCCCTCTTCAACGTATTAAAGCCCCTCGGGTTTCATTTGCTGCAACATCATCTCTAAAGCCTTCTGGTCGGGAGCGACGAAAGGAGGCGAATCGGGAACAGCTCTCAGCAACTTCACCAATCTTTCCAGCCTCCCCTGTGCCGGAGGGAGATGTGATGAAAAAACAACTTTGGGGTTCATGTGCAGGATTGTGTCCAGTGCCTGGTTAAACTTATGCTTGTCTACCATGTGCAACCATGGACTGTCAGAGCTCGCCCAGCCGGTCATCCCACCATCCAGGGCCTCTTCCGGGATATCCCAGGCACTCTGCACAGGTGAGGGGATAATGGCGCCAAAGCAATCGGCTGAGAACAGCACATTCAGCTTTTCATCGTAAAAAGCGATTGTTGTCGGGTTATCGAATATTGGCGGGCGAAGAGCGGTCAGTTTATGGTTACCCGCGGTGATACTGTCCCCTGGATTGAGCCAGTGTAAGCGGTCCATGGGGAGCGGTGCGGTTGTGTTCATTCTCATGGCAGCGATGGCGTTCAAAGCGATTGTGGCATTGGGTACCAATTCCAGAACTTTTCTGAAGCTTCCAATATGGTCTGGATCATCATGAGTCAATACGATCCACTTCAATTCCCCGAGATCGATAATAGATTTGAGAGCCTTGATGAATTCATCGGTATCTATCCCCATTCCGGTATCCACCAGTACAGGCTCTTGAGCTTTGATAACGAAGGCATTGATTGGGAGGAATCCGACACCGGGGATCGGGGCGTGAGCGGGTAAAACCGAGACTTCGGGTAGAACTTGGAAAGGTGTATCCATTTCTGACACCACCTTTTATGTGATTTGCAAGCTGTTGCATTGTTAATTATATTATAAGAATAATATTAATGCAATTACTTTACTCAATCACTGATTGTCTATCCCTGATTTTTATTCCTGATTTTCTGGACCGATGGAATTATTGACCTATAAAATAGTGTGTGGTACTAGTAATTTACTCATAATAGCTGGTCAAAAAAGCAAACCATCGAAAAGGATGGAACGCAAAGTACAGCGTGATGGCGCACTCATATGCTTGAGGGTGTTGCAATTGTTGCTCTGCGGGTTGGAACATAGTGGTATAGGTACATGTAGATATGCAGGGTGATAGTGATGGAATCTTTCTCAGCCTTCATAATCCACCTCAGGTATAATGCTGTCGAAATAACACCCAGTCAACTCCAACAGGATATCAGCCATAGCTGGTAATCAGCTGAAGGAGTACTTTGTGCTCTCCTGGAAACTATGCCCCATGCTCTTGCTCAGGTACACGAGTTTCGAATAGCATTCGCAACTTTCGCCGCTCCGCTGTTTTTGCACTGTACTCTTTCCGGAAAAGTATGAACGTTTTTGCTTTGCAGCCTACCATGGGACATTCCAATGTAAATATGACCAAGCGGTTCTTGAGCCTCATCCAGGAAGACTTGAAGAAAGAACACCAGCATTCCTCACTGTTGAATCGGTGTATCGGAATAAATACTATTCTCAGTAGTTTAATAATATATGCTTTTTGTTTCAGAGTAGTAAAAACTAAGGTGAGAGGGAGGAAAGTACAATGACTGAATTTGTGAAAAAAAGTTTCGATACACCGGATAATAGGCAAGAATTTCCCCAAGCTAAAGCCGACCTTGTACGCCTAGGCAACTGGGATGTATACCGTTTAACCATCGAACCCGGATGGAACTGGAAAGATCATGGGAAACCCATGATGGGAACTGAAACCTGCCAGGAAGAACACCCCGTATGGATGGTTCTTTCAGGACGTTTCGCAGTAAAGATGGAAGGAGGAAAACAGGAAGAATTCGGGCCCGGGGATACAGGATTTTTACCACCGGGGCATGATGCCTGGGTGGTGGGGAATGAACCCGTTGTTGCAATTGACCTCAAGCCTGTTAGCGATTAGGAGAACATCAGCTACCGAACAGGCTTTTTATTTTGCGCCTCTTTGGACATCTCATCATGGTGAGGCGCAGACAGCTGAAAGGAGGACACCATGTTAAGCGAAGCAACCATAGAGAAATTTAAAGCGAACTTACGCGGTGAGTTGATCCAACGCAGCGACGAGCGTTACGAGGAGGCCCGCAAGTTGTATAATGGCATGATCGACAAACGGCCGCTTCTTATCGTGCGCTGCGTGGACGTCGCCGATGTCATCACTGCCGTGAACTTTGGCCGTGATATGGATCTACTTGTCGCTATCCGGGGCGGTGGTCACAACGGCCCCGGGCTTGCCCTCGTCGACGACGGCCTGGTCATCGACCTTTCCTCCATGAAGGGGATCCGGGTCGACCCGAAAGCCAAGACAGTAAGCGTCCAGCCAGGCTCCACCTGGGGAGACGTGGACCATGCAACCCACGCATTCGGTTTGGCCACGGTCAGCGGAGTGATCTCCACCACAGGAGTGGGAGGGCTCACTCTGGGCGGCGGTCACGGCTACCTGACTCGAAAGTGTGGCTTGACTATCGACAACCTCCTCAGCGCAGATGTGGTCCTGGCCGATGGACAACTTGTTCACGCCAGCAAAGAGGAAAACCCGGACCTCTTCTGGGCGCTCCGTGGAGGGGGAGGAAACTTCGGAGTGGTCACTTCCTTCGAGTATCGTCTGCATCCCATCAGCACCGTGGTGGCTGGGCCCTTGTTCTGGCCCATAGAAGACCTGGAAACCACCCTTCGCTGGTACCGGGACTGGTTGCCCCGCATGCCGGAAGACGTCTACGCCTTCTACCTGATCGCCGAAGTGCCGGCTGGAGATCCCTTTCCCAAGGAAATCCATGGCCGCAAGATATGTGGACTCATGTGGTGCTATACTGGACCGGAAGAGGAAGCCGACGCAGTGATCCAGGAGGCCCGGGAGGTGGCGGAGCCTCTCTTTGAGTTCACCGGACCCATGCCGTATCCGGCGTTGCAGGGAATGTTCGATGGCCTGTATACCCCCGGGGACCAGTGGTACTGGAAGGGAGATTTCTTCCGGGAGATCTCCGACGAAGCCATCGCCCAGCACATTCACTACGGCAAGGTTCCCACCGCTAAGTCCACCATGCACCTGTACCCCGTGAATGGCGCCCCCCATAGGCTGGGTCCCGAGGACACCGCCTGGCGACACCGGGATGCCAACTGGTCCATGGTCATTGCAGGTGTGGATCCCGATCCTTCCAACGTTCCGGTCATCGAGGAGTGGGCCCGCAATTACTGGGAGGCCCTCCACCCGCACACGCTGGGAGGCGCGTACATCAATTTCATGATGGAGGAGGGTGCGGATCGAATCCAGGCCACCTACGGCGACAACTACAAACGCCTCGTGTCCGTGAAAACGAAGTACGATCCGAAGAACCTCTTCCGGATCAACCAGAACATCAAACCGACAGCCTCTTGATGCAGAGCGTGCAAAGCGGTGCCTGGCAATCAAATGCAGCGGTGTTTCGGGGTGTCACCATTATATCCTCATGCACCACTTCCCGGGAAGTGGTGCATGAGTTTAGTTCACCCAGCGCTTGTGACTGTCGTTTTGGTGAATATCACCCGGGCGTTTGGATAGACACCCGAGGTGCTGAGGATGAATGTTATTGGAGAAGCTTTATGCCAAGGTTGTGAGAATGGCTGTAGATGAAGAGGGTGAAGGTTCACGGCATCACCCTGAGAGTCCAGAACGGTCTTAGCTGGGAGGAAATCAAACGATTCACATTAGGGTGTCTTCCCTCCTTGGCTTGGTGAGTACTGTGAGCACACTTTGAAAGGAGAAGAGAACATGGGAACGATTGTCCATAAAGGAATAAAGCTGGCCTATGATGATCAGGGAGCAGGCAAACCGGCCTTCGTATTCGTACACGGCTGGAAGTGCAACCGGTCGTTTTTCGCCCCGAAGGCTGCGTACTTCGCCCGGCGGCACCGGGTCGTATCCGTCGACCTGCGCGGGCACGGTGAGAGCGACAAACCTCAGGGGCCATACCCCATCGCAGCCTACGCTGAGGACATTGCCCACATCATCAATCACCTCGACCTCGGCAAGGTGATAGCAGTTGGTCAAAGCATGGGGGGTGCCACGGTCTTGCAGCTGGCAGCAGCATACCCGGACCACGTCGCGGCCATAATTATGGTGGATCCAGCATCCTTTGTCTTTCCGCCCGAAGTGCGAACACGGCTTGAGACGGTGTTGACCGACATCGAGGCCGGCAACAAGGAATCCCTCCAGCAGACCATCGAGCAAATGCTTTTCCTCCCTACCTCCGACAGAAAGCTGGTGCAGGAGGTAACGGCGGTGATGACGTCTTCACCAAGCCATGTTACCATCAGCGCCCTGCGGGGAGTGTTCGAGTTTGACGGCCCGACCGTAGCGGCGCAGTGCAAGGTCCCGGCGCTGCACCTGGCGGCCACGCCACCAAAAAATCCTCCGCACCTCATGTCGCAGTGGCTGCCGGCCGTTATCAATGGCTGGACTGTCGGCTCGGCCCACTTCAGCCAGCTTGAGGTGCCCGACCAGGTGAATGCGATGATCGAGGACTTCCTGCGCCATTACGTATGAATTTAGTGAAGTATTCAATGCCATGATCGACAGGTACCCTGGTGTTATCTCCCGCTGTGCCAGTGTTGAAGATGTCGTGATAGCGATCATAATTGGTCGTGAACAGGATCTGGATATTTCTGTTGGCAGTGACGGCCCTCATGTTGCGGGATAGAGTGTTACAGATGGAGGTCTGATGATCGACATGCACCTTATGACCAAGGTCGTCACCGACCCCGTTACCCGTATTGCCCATGTAGGCGGGGGTGCCCTTTAGAACGATGTGGAACGAGCTTGTCAGCTATTCAACCTGGCCACTACCGGAGCAACTGAGTCGACCCTAGGAATTTTTCGGCTTTTTATATGTCGGCCTCAAACCTGGGAATCAACCTTATTTGTTTGCCCTGGCAGCAATAGGTAATAGTGCCTCCATGCCTGGATTCTTGAATTCTGCTATTATGAAATTATAAAATAAAGAAAGGAGAAGAGAACATGGCGTCGATTATTCATAAAGGAATAAAGCTGGCCTATGATGATCAGGGAGCAGGCAAACCGGCTTTCGTGTTCGTACACGGCTGGACCTGCAACCGGTCGTTTTTCTCTCTGCAGGTTGCACACTTCGCCCGTCGTCACCGGGTCGTATCCGTCGACCTGCGCGGGCACGGTGAGAGTGACAAACCACAGGGGCCATATCACCATCCTCTCTATGCTGACGATATTGCTTATATAATCGAACACCTCCAACTTGGCAAAGTCGTGGCAGTAGGTCACAGCATGGGAGGAAGCATAGTATTGCAGTTGGCCGCCTCGTATCCAGACCACGTTGCAGCTATAGTCATGATGGACCCCGACCCTTTCGTGTTTCCATCCGAAGTGCGAACAGGGCTCGAAGCGGTGATAAAAGCTATCGAAGCCGGCAATCAGGAATCCCGCCGGCAGCTTATAGAAACCCAAATGTTTCTGCCCACCTCCGACCGAAAGCTGGTAGAGGACGTGACAGCGGCGATGATGGCTGCACCGAGCCATGTCGCCACCAGCGCCTTGCGCGGAATCCTTAAATTTGACGGCAAAACAGTAGCGGCGCAGTGCAAGGTTCCGGCGCTGCACCTGGCGACCACGAATCCAAGTAATCCTCCACACCTCATGTCGCAGTGGCTGCCGAACGTTGTCAATGGCTGGGCCGTGGGCGCGGGCCACTTCCTCCAGCTCGAGGTGCCCGACCAGGTGAATGCGATGATCGAGGACTTCCTGCGCCATTACGTGTGAAGCGCTTACGAGCCAGGGAAAGCAGTGGGAATGGGGACACTCGGGAGAAAGCTGGCCTTCGCTTCAAAACCCGTTTCACAAGGGGATGAAATGACTGATCTTCCAGCGCTCCATTGCGGCAGAGTGACTCCACAAGCCACACCCCTGCGAGGGCATATGATATCCTATTGGAAAGATTCACTCATCCTCTTACAGAGATTTATAACACTACAGTAGATCTCTTTTATATTTATTAAGTCAACTTTTTAACAATATTAGTGAATTCTTCCAGAGTGAAGGCTTTTTTGACTGTAAAACCTGGCTCCCATAACGCGTTTGTTGGATCTTCAGGAGATCCCAAGTTCCATATTTCTGCTGTCTCATCATCGGGGAACTCCACAATGGAAACAAAGGATTTTTCCCCAAAGACATAGTAAGTCTCAACCTTTTTACCACCGATTGCTTCGACTCCCTTGTAATGTTGATTGATTACTGTTGGGATATCCTTAATGTTTAATAAGCCTTTTTCGGACAATGTATACTCGTAGATATAATACGGCATTATCTTTCCTCCTTTCTGTTTGATGATCAACTGGAAATCTTGTTTTTTGCAATTAACCAAGCTATACGTTCAACCAGGACAGTTTTTCAGCATTATGAACTATGCTTTCGACATACATCTCGAAAGAGCATTTCACCTATTTGTTGAAACAGTTGCTCTTCATGAGTAACTGAAATATGAATATGTTGAGTGCTCAGAAATCTATTGATAAGTTTCCCATTTTCTCGAAGCCAATGTCAAACTGTTGAATTGAATCATCTAAAATCTTGATGAACTTCTATCGTTGCCTCATTTAAAAAATCTTGATATCAAATATTCTACCTCCAGGAGTTTTTTCTTCAGACCGGAGGTAAAAAAATGGAGCAATTGAAGAATACCAACGT
>PWXL01000142.1 GCA_003561145.1 Candidatus Atribacteria bacterium | reverse complement strand
TCTTTTTGTATATCGGCATTTCTTATAATTACTTTAGGCCAAAACAAGTACAATGGTGAATTATGATAAATGTTAAGGAAGACGCTCATTCTATGAATCCTTCAAATAAGAAAGAGCCAAGAGAATTTGGGTAAAGTCCCATGTCCAGTTAGGAGTGTCATTTCGAAAAGCGGGGTTTTCAATAAATTCTTGTCTGAGTATAGTTTCGATCTGTTCTAGAAGCGACCTGGCGAATGAGCTGTCCCCCAGGAGAAGGCTCAGGCGGAGAATAACCGCCAGTTGTCCAGGTCCTGAGTTCTCCGCTTTGACGGGTAGGCAATCTTTCGTGGAAAACCAGTGCGTAATTGGGAAGCCATGAGCTTGAAGCAGGTCGAGGGTTGCTTCAGCTCGTTCCGAATCGCTTGTGGCGAAGGAAATGGCAATTTCTGCAGCATCGGCGGCTTTTATCAATCCGTTAGGCGAAAAGTGAAACGATGACCCGTAATGGGAAGCAATCCCCGGGTCGTAAATCAGGTGAAACAATCCACAGGAAGTGTGGTTGTTTTGAAGGGTGCCCAGGGAGCGGGTGGCTATAGTGGTCATTTCTTTCTGTTCCAAGAGCTCTCCCATCTTGAAAAACAGGTCTGGGTTGTAGTTGAAAAGAAAACCAGTGGTGGAAAAACTTCCACACTGATACAGGTAGTAGTCACGAATATACCATTTTCCCTCGAATCCTTTCACCTGATGCCGTTGATACGAGTTGAAAATCGTGTGGATCAGCCGTTCGGTCTTTATGTCCGGCCAGCGACGGTGGGCTTCGAAGAGTCCAGCGAGGAACGCCACCGATTCTGCGACTCCTGTCGCTTCCCTGTCTTGGCCGGGTTTCACTCGCCAGGTAATGGAACCGTCACTGTTTGTATCACTCTGAGAGGACACAAGAAAAACCCTTTCCAACCCCTCTATGAGACTTTCAAAAAGATCCCTGTCTCCCATGCGGGCTGCATATTGAAGATAGAGAGCATAATCGATCGCGTAACACCAGCCATCTTCCCTAAGCACCAGGCCGTTGTTAGCTTCACGGTTGTGTTCGATGGCTTGCTGGACCCAATCCCAAACGTCACCCACGGCCAGTGGTGGAGTATTTTCCGCCCTTGTAACAAGGGAAAGGGAAAGAGCCAGAAACATGAAGATAACGAGAATGCTCATTGACAAAAATTTCAAGGAAACGCCCCTTCCATATTCGGGAAAATCCGCTAAAGGAAACCGGTGGTTCCCGTTCACGGTTGATAATCAAATAATCCACCAGGGATCCTGGATTGAACAGATAGAAGGTGTATAGTCTGTGTTCCGGAACAACGATGTGGGACAAGGAACTCCAGGTTGCCAGAAAATGATAATCCCGGTCGATTACCAGGATAACTGAGTCATCTGGGAAAAGATTTTGTATGGAGTGATATTCGAATGATTTCCCGGCGGGGTACTCCAGGGCATATTGGTCCGGGGGGACGGTGAAAGGAGAATCTGCGCCGGTTGCTCGCCACCAACCAAGAGCCAATCCAACCAGTAAAAGGATCAGGAACACTGTTCGGAAAAATGTCCCCGAGCGTACCGGAAACAGAAAGGGTAGGGAAAGAGTCAGGGAAGCAGAAGAAGTATCAAGAGGAATTCCACCAGTAACCCAGAAACTGATGAAGAGAAACCCCGCGGCGAAAAGAGCCCGCAGCCGGTCGTGGAAAAAAAGTGCCAGGAAAGGTATAAGTGCAGGCCAGGACGAACGCAACCATCTGAGAAACATGTGGAGTTCAGGAAAAGGAAGCGGAGAACCACGCAGGGCGTGATAACTGAAGGGAGAATCCCTTAAAAAGAAAAGGGGGTTTCCACTGGACACCCAGTTGATGAAAAAAAGAACTCCACTGAAAAAGGCCAGGGGAAAAAAAGTGACCAGGATAAGGGAACCCAGTTTCCCGATGCCTTCTTCCCTGAAAAAAAGAACCAGAGCCAAGAGAAAGAGCGGTGTGACCCACCATGTTTCCCACCTGCAGTACACGGCTGTTCCCAGGCAAAGACCCATCAGGAAGCAGTTCTGGACACCGGACGTTTCCCGGTACCGGAGCAGGAAAAGAGCGGCAAGAAGAAGAAGGGAATAAAAAAGAAGATTGACATGCTGTTGAACGAGGTCTACAAGAAAAGCGGGAGAGAAAAGCACTGCAGCGGCGAGCAGGACTTGAAAAGAAGTTGAAGTAACCTTCTGCTGGACGAGCAGAATCACAACAACGGCCAGCACAGCTCCGAGCAAAGCGGAATAAAGAACAGGGTTTGGAAAAAGAAATGTACCGAAAAAGGGAAGAGAAGGGTAGACAAGCAGAGAGGTTGCGGCTCCGCCCATGGAGGGCATTGTGAGTGCGCGGGACTGGTAGAGAAGAAATAAGGTTTCTTCGGAAACCAACAGGTTGCTCCAAAGTGATGTACTGAAAAGAAAGAAGAAACAGAAAAACAGAACGGCGAGCAGGAGAGTCAGCCAAGGTTTCATTGTCGGGATCCTTGCTGGTTGAGGCCATGGTCTGTTTTTTCCCAGTAAAAAGGACGGGAAAAAAGTTGATATACAGCTTTCCATGCAGCAACCGAAGCCAGAAGCCAATACAGGGGATTGAGCAGGGCATAAGCGGTAAGGCTGTAAGACCCTCGGCGGAAGACAGCGAGCATGGAGAGATATATCCCCAGGAAATTCCCGAAAAAAAGGTTGAAAGACCCAATATAGAGAACAGGTGCAGGAATATGCGGTACGAAAAAGCCGGCACGGGTCACCAGCCAGAAGGTGAATAGCCCCCACAAGACGAGAGAAGCAGCCTGTCCGATAGTGGTTCCCCCTATAAAGAACTGGAGGGTAAACCAACCTTTCCATCCAGAAGCGCCTAACACGTGCAGGGGGCGGCGGTTGTGGACCAGGAAGGTCTGAAGATATCCCTTGAGCCAGCGGGATCGCTGCCTGATCCAGTTGGTGATTCTGCTGTTGGCTTCTTCGTAAGTGGTGGAATTGAATACCCCGATTTTGTACCCCCGGTAGCTGGCCCGCATACCCAAGTCAGCGTCCTCGGTTACGTTGAAAGGGTCCCATCCCCCCAGTTCCCGCAGGACGGTGGTTCGAAAGTGGTTGGAGGTTCCTCCCAGGGGTATGGGAAGGTTGAGAGCAAAAAGACCGGGTAGCATGAAGTCGAACCAATAGGAGTATTCAAGTGTGAACAGACGGGTCAGGAAGTTTTGGCTGTGATTGTAATAGTTGAGTGCAGCCTGGAAACAAGCGTAGTTTGGAGAATGACGGCGAAAAGCGAGAACCGCTTTTTTGAGCTGTGTTGGTTCCGGCATGTCTTCGGCGTCGAATATGGTCAGAAATTCACCCCGGGCAAAGGTCAGGCCAAAGTTGCAAGCCCTGGGCTTTGTTTTAGGAAGTCCCGGTGGAACGACGAGGAACCGGACAGTGTAGGGGGGACGTGCGGCATGGCAAGCTTCCAGGGTTTCCCGGTCATCTTTCTCGATGAGATATATGACATCGAGTTTTTCCAGTGGGTAATCCATCTTTTGAATTGAGTGGGTCAACTGTTGGACGACAGATGACGGTTCCCGGTAGAGTGGCAGAAGAATGGTATATACAGGAAGCTGATCTTGCCGGAGACCCTCGATTTCATCTTCGCTAATGTGTTCTCCCGCCTTGTATCCGGCACCGGCCAGGCTCAGCACGAATTTGAAAAGGATGTTCAAAAAATAAAAACAATTGAATACGGTAAACAAGAAGAGGAAAGCAAAACGTGGAGAGACAAATGCCCAGCTGAGAACAAGAGCGGCACAGACAAAAAAACCTATGATCTGCTGTCCGGTAAACACCCTGGCAGCTGATTCAGCCGGATTGCGGTACAAAAGCCCCGTGGTTGCTTCTGATAAGATCGCGTCCTGAAAAAAGAAATAAACCAGCCAATCCACTTCGTAGGGAGTTACCAGCTTTTTTTCAATACTGTATCCGGGGAAATGTTCGTTAAAAAGTGCATCAAGAGCTGGATCATTGGGAAACGCGGTGAGAATTTCGATGTTACCCGCTCCGCTCTTCAGGGGGAAAAAGACGAACCGGCTCATTTGCTCCGGGTTAAAACGGTCCAGAAGCGAACGGTCCACCTGGTATATCAATTGTTCGAGTTCATGTCCTGCATAGTCGAGTTCTGTCTGCTCTGCGATAGTCTGGTACAGAAAGACCGGTTTGATCCATCCTTGGGCGACTATGATTTCCCCCAGGAGACTTCCGCTTTCCTGTTGCAGGGACAATGCTTCCTGGAGTTGCTCCTGGCTGATCAGTTCTTTCTCCACCAGTAGTTCACCCAAAGGCTTGAGAGAGGCGGCTTTGTCTGAATGTTTGTGCGGGGTCTTCATCTTATTGAACACCTGTATGTGCAAGGCGGAAGTACAGGTACAAACAGAACACAAAAAGAAGAGCAATGAGGATAATATACAGTGGTATCCGGTTATTCTGGTACCAGTCAATCCAGGTTGGTAGAGAAGCAGGTTGCCAGCCGATGTCATCACTCACAACAAGGTCGCTCCAGCCCTCCTGGGTAAAAAGGACGACGTTCCCGTGGAGCTGCCGGAGTGTTTCCATACCTTGGAAATGTTGAAAAAAGTATGTCATGGCCATGTCTTCTTGGCCCAGAGTTGTCATGAAAAGAGAAGGTCTTTCCTGCTGCCGGCTCACTGAAAGGATTGCCAGTGGCTCATCTGGTGTGACTGTAAACAGGGGAATGTTTTCTGGATGTGCAAAGAGAATCAAAGAATCACCTTCGGGAAGGATGGACAAACCATCCGGAAAGAGTGTGAAGTCCGGCCGGATAAAAAGAAAATAATCAGGAAGCGGTAAGGGGTCTCTAGCTGGGAAGAGGGTATCAATGGGAAATTGGATGACTCTCAAGAGACCTTTTCCATATTCGGTGAGGATTGCCGAAAAGGCGGTCCTCCAGCCGTTGATACCGTTACCCTTTCCCTCCGTTTGCTCCCGGACGCGGGCGGGAATGCGGGCAAGCTCTTGCCATGGGGATATAAAAGAAGACACCTCAACGAAAGAGAGCCTTCCGAAACCGGTAAGCCATCCTTGCTTTTGAAAAAAGAGCTCCATGCCTTCCTGTGTATCAAACACCTCGAAGGAAAGGGGTGTAGTGTCTAAACTGCGCAGGGTAGAGGCAAGAAGCGCTGCTGCTTTGATATCCTGTACGGTGTATTGCTCGGGAAGGATTACATGTCCCTTTCCCCAGAAGGCAGTTGGGACATCTTGCATGGTCAATGGATCAGAAAGCGGTTGTTTTCCATGGTAATCAAGAAAGGAATCACCGGAAAGAAAAGCTTCCAGGGGGGCGGTCCCGGCCCGGCACTTTCCTTCTACAGGGAAATAGGAAAAAACGAATTCAAGTGTATTTTCCCTCTGTATCTCATGATCAGACAGGTCAATAATCCTTCGGGAAAGCGATCCGGTGGGGGTATCTGGTAACCGCCTGGTCAGAACGATTTGCTCGTTGAACAATATTTTCATGAACCCGTCTCCCCCGGATTCCGTAAAAGGCATCATAATGTTTTCAAAGAGATGAAGATGAAGTGATTCCGGGACACCACCAAGATCAGATGATGCAAAATATATGCGTGTTCTCATTTCGCCGATTCCCTGAAAATGGAGGTTTCCGGCTCCAAGGTCTTGGAAGCTCAGGCGGGGTGAATAAGTGGAAAGAAAACCCGGCTTCAGTTGTACACTCCCGCTTCTACCGGTCATGGCAGCCCGATACGGTGATACCAGGCCGTCAACTCCCTCTGGAGTCAGGTACAGCCGGTTTCCCTGTAAATGGTAATCCCGGGTCGAGTTGGATCGGAGATACATCCGCCTTTTGCTCTGGTCCTGTTTTTCCTCTGTGGTCATTTCATCATAGAGCATTGTTGAGATCTCCCGGGGTGTTGCGGCATGCAAACGATGAAGAAAACTCATAAGCTTGTGGTAAGCAGTGAGTATCTCTTTTGTCCACTCTTCTTCTGGTAAAACGATCTCAAACGCATGTGATGGAAACAGGAGAAAATCATCAATGGAAGCCGGCATATCCCGGCTCAGTACGTTGAGCAGAAAATGACTTTCCTTCATGAGTACCATCCATAGATTTCCACTGGCAAGGTCTTCACAATGATTTTGGCTGATGAAAAGTGTAGGTTTGATTTCCACCTTCACCATGTGTTCTCCCGGAGAAGGCGAAAATAGATTAAGGGGAATTCGGAGAGTGCCCGGACGTCCGGGTCGGAGCGGAAGCCTTTGCAGGTTTTGGGTATAGATCAACTCATCGTTCATGAATATCGCCAAGGATGATTCAGGATGCAGGATTTCCGAAAACCAGATACCAAGATTCAAGAAGCTCTGATTCCAATCGATGCCCGAGAGATTGGGAAGGTACACTGTGGCCGAAGGAGTCAAACCGGTTAACCTGAGGTTTTGGGTCATGCCCAAATCCCTGCTGAAACTCCACTCTATATCTTTCCAATCTTGGGCGGAAGATGGAACCGTTTGGACAAGACATGCCAGGAAAAGGCAAATGATCATACCTGTAATCTTATGCATACCAGTTGGTACCTCCGATGGATGTATGGTGATTTCCCCGGCTTTCTTTTTCCGCCGGCAACCAGCTTCCCTTGTACCTATTTCCCCTCCTGCTCCTTTTTTATAAAGGGTCCAGGAGGTGTTTTTTCATTATGCCAAGGGAAAGTTGGATACTCAACTGCGCGGTAACAAATGGTAAAGATTATACTGAAAGTGTACTGTACAATACCTGCAGGTGCAAGGATGTTCAGTCGTTTCTGATGTTTTGCCTGATAAAGCAATATCTTACTCAAGATATTGGCGAAAAGTGGGGGTGTCTTCCAGGGTCCTGATCACCTTTTTTATTTCCTGGCTTCGGGATTTCGGCATAACGAAGACAACGTCATCGCGCTCCACGATCACAATGTCTTCGAGACCGAAGGTAACCACCGGTTTTCCGCTGTCTACCAGGCACCGGCTTGTTTCAATGCCCAAGTGGCGGCCTCGCACACTGTTACCGGACCTGTCCTGTTCAAATACTTGTTCCATGGAAATCCAGGAACCGAGGTCATTCCACCCCGGATCTGTGGGAATCACGACGCAGCGGGAGGTGTGTTCCAGTACACCGTAGTCGATGGACTGGCTCTGCAGGCCATCGAAAACCTGCCGGGTTGTCTCTTGTTCACCGGGGGTACCCAGGGTAGACTCTATTGAGCCTAAGCCTGCGTGAAGATCGGGCATATATTTTTCGATCTCTGAGAGGATCATCTTTGCTTTCCAGCAGAACATGCCGCTGTTCCAGAAATATTCGCCGTCAGCGAGATAGCGTGCAGCGGTTTCCCGGTCCGGTTTTTCGGTAAAGCCACGCACCGGGTATGCTCGCATCTTCCCTTTTGCACACACCGGATGCGTACCCCGATAGATATAGCCGTACCCGGTATGGGCACAAGCGGGGACGATCCCCAGCGTGACAAGATGATCTTGACCTGCCATATCGATGCCAAAGGCCAGGGTTTCTCTCAAGATGTGTGCCTTTTCTATCAGATGGTCGGAGGGGAGAACAAGCATGACCTCGTCGGGGTTTTTCCGCAACACATGAAGCGCAGCCAGCCCTATACAGGGTGCGGTGTTTTTCCCCATTGGTTCGATAATAACCTGATCCGGTACAAGACCAGGCACTTCGTGCATTACTTCCCGCCGGAAAGATTCAACCGTGGCTACAAAAATTCCCTCCATTGTCACTAG